>JBCBLJ010000969.1:0-2840 GCA_038520195.1 Planctomycetota bacterium | reverse complement strand
TTGAAGGCCCATCCCTTTCCGATCGAGCATCACTTTCTACCGTCAAAGAACAAAAGTGTTGCGCTCAACCATGGCCTGCGATACTGTTCCGATGGGTTGATCCTGCTGGCTGACGACGACGTCCGAATCCACCGCCGGTGGGTGACAGCCTATCTCGAAGCCGCCGCCGATCATCCTGAGTCAACAGTCTTTGGTGGAACCGTGGACGTCGAATACGAGGTTGAGCCATCGCCCGCATTGCTTCCCTACATGACCGGTTCTACTAAACCATCACCCAATGCCGACACCGACGGTTGGGTCTCTCCTTCGCATCGCTTCCTGGGATGCAACTGGGCAGCGTGGCGTCGTGATCTGCTCGCCATCGATGGTTTTGACGCGAGATTCGGGCCTGGAGCCAAGACTGGTGCGACCGGACAAGAGTCCGACGCACAGCGACGACTACGGAGGCTTGGATGTCGCGGTCGCTTCGTCGCGTCCGCATGGGTCACCAACTTTGTCGAAGCAGAGCAGGTGACGTCCGACTGGATCGTGTCGCGACGAAGAAGGGCCGGTCGTGAAATTGGCCTGGTCATTGGAGACACGGTACCGGCTCCGTTTCGCGCCGCCGCGGTACGATCAGCGGTCGCATGGTTGCGCTTCAAGTTCGAACGGAGCAAGCCACGTTGCCGTGAACCCGCCGACTTTCACGACCGTTGGTGGCGGAGCTATCTCGAAGGTGCTTTCGATTCCGTTCGTGATTATCTTCCAAGGGATCGTACTGGCGTTGGATAGATGAGACGGATTGAATGCCGCTCGGATCTCGATGGACCCATCATGACGAGCGGCGATAGGTCAGTCTTTGAAAGAGCGATTGGGTCACCGATCCCGGTGCGTATCGGAGGATTCGCTCGGCAAGAACCCTGAGTCGATCGACGGTGTTCATCTCGCCGGCCCAGTACGTCTCCTTGATTTGAATGGTCGCGTCGAGAGTTTGTCGGAGTTTGGTCGTCTTGATACTTTGAGCATGCTGCCGGTACCGGACGAGGCACTGCGGTAGGTTTGCGAAACGGACGCCGTTCTTGGCGAGGTGACTCCAGTAGGCGTAGTCTTGGCAGACCGGGTAGCCATCGAGATAACCGCCGAACTGGTCGAACAGTTGCTTGCGGAAGCAGGCGGCTGGTTGGGCGATCGGGTTGCGGCGACGAAACATACGGTGAATGGCCTCTGCCTCAGTCGGATACTCTCTCCTACCCGTTTTGGTGCCATCGTGGTCGATGATCGAGAGCCATGAACCGACGACACCGATGTCCTCGTTTGATCGCAGGAAGTCGACTTGCAAGGCACATCTGTCCGGTTCAGAAACGTCATCCGAATCCGCTTTGACGATGAACTCGCCGCGCGCTTGCTGGAGTCCAAGATTGCGCTGTGCGACTAAGCCCGAGCGCTGCGGGTTGAGCGTGTAACGAATGCGATCATCGTCGAAAGAAAGAATGATGTCCCGGCGCACCGTCTGCGAAGGGTCTTCGACGATGATCAATTCAAGATTGCCAAGCGTTTGCGCGAGGATCGACTCGATCGCCTCGCGCAACATCTCCGGTGGAGTCGCCAACACGGGCATGACGACGCTGACGATCGGAGGGGCGGTCATCCGGAGGAGCCGAGTTTGCGGCTGCGGGTCGCGAAGAAGCCGGAAAGGTGACGCGAGATCACGGCTTGGTCGGATTCGTCGGTCCAAGTGTCTTCAAAGAAACCGACGATGGCGAGACCTGCTTCGGTTTGACCGGCGATCTGGTCTTCGATCGAATGGCCAAAGCAAAATGGTTCGCCGTCATCGATCAGTTTCTGGCGTTCTTCGTCCGTCAAATCGGTGAGATCGGAATACGGCACGCGATGCCGAATGACTAGTCGATTATTTCCCAGTTCCTCCTCGTCAAGGAGAAAGACGATCGGGTTGCTCATGCCCGAGAGCAGGTGTCCGCCCGTCTTCAGCACTCGCGCCGCTTCTCGCCAAACGGGCGCGAGTTCTGGAACAAAACAATTGGAACAGGGGTGAAAGATCAGATCGAACTGTTCGTCATCGAAACAGCCTAGATCGCGCATGTCGCCTTCGATCAATTCGATCGCAAGTCCTTCCCGCTCGGCGACCATTCGGTCCTGATTCAGCTGAGCCGGCGAGTTGTCGAAGACCGTCACGCTTGCACCGGCCGCCGCGAGGATCGGCGCTTGCTGGCCTCCGGCACCGGCTAAGCAGAGGACTTTCGCGCCGGAAAGGTCACCGAACCAATCTCGTGGGACCGGCTTTGAAGGTGTCAGCACGATTTCCCAATCGCCCTGACGAGCTGCCGCGATCTGATCGTTGCTGACCGGGATCGTCCAGCGGTTGCCGTTGGCGACGAGTTTATTCCACGCGCCGCGATTGTATTCTCGAATGTCCATAGAGCATTTTTCGCAGACGTGATGCGGTTGGGAAAGATGGGTGTGGCTGGTCAGTAGCAAAGGGAGAAGTGGGGAACACTCATCCACACTGATTTTGCTGCGGGTGTAGGGTGATCGAGGAGAACGATGGAAGGCTCGAAGGCAGAGAAATGGGTCGAGTTAGGTGGTGCTTGGGAAGGGAAACCACGAAACACTTGAAAGACACGAAATGGGAGTAGGGGGCGAGTGGAGGGGAACCACAGAGTGCACGAAGGACACGAAGAGAGAGGGAGGGTGAGGTGCGGCTTGTGATGCTGGTGAGGGAAACCACGGACACTCGAAAGGACACGAAATGGGAGTAGGGGGCGAGTGGAGGGGAACCACAGAGTGCACGAAGGACACGAAGCGAGAGGGAGGGTGAGGTGCGGTTGAGGTGGTGCTTGGGG
>JBCBLJ010000113.1:0-14365 GCA_038520195.1 Planctomycetota bacterium | reverse complement strand
GCTCGCGAAGTGCCGAACGTTCGACGATCACGTCGTCAGTCGGGAACATGCCCACTCGGCGAGTGATCTCCTCTTTGATTGGAACCGTCAAACGCGTTCCGAGTTCCGCGACGCCGCCACCGAGCACGACTCGGTCCGGATGGAACACCACAACCGAATTCGCGGCGGCGACCCCGATCCAGCGCGCCGCATCCTCGATGGCTTCCGCGACCGGGGCGTCGTCGTCGGCGGCGAGTCCCATTTGGGCGGGCGTTACGAGATCGGCGTTACCGCCCGTCAACTCGCGAAGCTTTGGTGCCAGACCCGATCGCATCAGTCTCAGGCCCGTCGCCGAGATCGCTGGACCGCTCGCGAGCGTTTCCAAGCAACCACGGTTGCCGCATCCACATCGGGGGCCGTCGGGAAGAACGGTTTGGTGTCCCAGTTCGCCGGCGGCCCCTAGTGCGCCGAGTCGAACTTCGCCGTCGATCACGATCCCTCCGCCGATGCCGGTCCCGATCGAAAAAAAGGCAAAACTGATATTTGGCTCGTCACGTCCGCATCCGAACCGCAGTTCACCGAGGGTGGCGGCGCGGACATCATTCAGGAGTCGAACCGGGCAATCCAATGCTTCGGCCAACGTATCGCCGACGCCGACGCCGCGCCACTGGGTCGGCAAGTTGGGTAGAAACTGAGTGACGCCGGTTTCAACGTTCACCAGGCCGGGCACACCCATCCCAATTCCTGAGATTTTGGTGTTGTCGAACGGCCGCAACATCTTTTTGATGCAGCGAATCAACTGCGGTAAGACCGTCGTCGGTGTCCCGTCCTGCTGAGTGGAAAACGACTCCGACGCGAGTGTTTCGCCGCCGTGGTTGGCGAGAGTGACTTTCGCCGAAGTGCCGCCCAAGTCGACGCCGCACAGCAACCCATCGCTCATCGAGACGATCCCTTGCGGACGTCGACCCAGCGACGTTCGCGATGACTCTGCAAGATCGCTTCGCACAGTAAGATTTCGTGGTGGCCGTCTTCAAATGTTGGGTACCCAGTCAATTCGCCGCTTTCGATCGCACCATAGAACGTTCGAAACAGCTGTTTGAAGGTGTCGGGGAAACCCTCGTTGTGTCCGCCGGGATACGCGCTAATCGCCGATGCCGACTCATCCATCAGCGCCGGGTCACGAATCAGGTTGGAATTCGCGGCGTCGCGATTCCCGATCCAAAGCGAATTCGCTGACTCGCTGTTCCACGCCATGCTGTTCCGGTTCCCCGCCCACTCGAATCTCAAACAGTTCTTCCGGCCCGCGGTCGTCTGCGAGACCCATAGGACGCCGTTGGCACCTCCCTCAAATCGCAGCATCACCGCGCCGCAATCTTCGGTCTCAATCGCGACCGTCTCGGTGGAAGTCTCTTCGCCTTGCGTCCCCGAAAACGTCTCGGCACCGCCGACCGGTCGTTGCCGTTGCGGATGAACCGTTCGCAGGTCGGCACAAACCGATTCGATGGTTCGACCGCTGATGAATTGGATCAGATCGAGCCAGTGTGTCCCGATGTCCGCGATCGCTCTCAGTTCGCCGCCATCGTCGGCGAGCACTCGCCAATTGAAGTCGCTTTCGTAGAGTAACCAGTCTTGGACATACGAACCGCTGACGTGGAGCATCGATCCCATCTCACCGCGACGCACTCGCGCTGCCGCTTCGTGACAGAGCGGATAGAAGCGGATGTTGTAGGCGACCGCGGCGGCGCGAGCGCTGTTGCGCGCGATCTCGACCAACTCGGCAGATTGCGTCGAGTCCATCGCCAGCGGCTTTTCACAGACGACGTGCTTGCCGGCCCGCAACACCGCGGCGGCTTGCTCAAAGTGAAACCGATTCGGCGTCGTGAGGTGAACGCTGTCGACCGACTCGTCGGCCAAGACGTCATCGAACGTCTTGAGGTTGTCAGGCAAGCCAAGCTTGTGAGCCGCGGCGACAGACTTATCAGGCGTCGAGCCCACGATACCCGCCACTTCGATTCCGCTACGTCGCAACGCCTCGACATGGACGGGGCCAATGAAACCCGTCCCAATCACCACGGCTCGTCGTTGATCCACCGAATCACACCTCCGCGTCCAGTGCGTGTTTTACGCAAGTTGAAGTCACGCACATTCTGCGCGTGTCGAGCCGCGAAGACTAGCTGGGTAATTGTCCGACGACCCTCATTTGTGTGTCGACGACACGGGCGTTTTCGACGCAGAGTTAAGTACGCCAGCGTGGGGAACACCGACGTATCAGACGCATCTCCAACGGCGAAGGGGGGTGAGGGTGAACGCTCACCAAAGCCGAAAAAGCGTCATGGAAAGGAGGCACTCACACAGAGTGAATGTTTCCAGACACTTACATCCATGAGAAATCAAATGATGAATCACAACGAAATGGTGATGGGGCCATCACTTGAAGCTCAGCCAACGGTCTACGTCGCGAGTCAAAACGATGCGTGGCTGGCCAATGTTGAGAAGGCCGCGACCACAGAAGGCTGCAAGTGCGTTACCGCGTCATCCACAACGTCCTTGGTATCAAGGATTCAAGGCGGCGATGACATCGCTTGCCTCATGATTGACTATGATCCGATGACGCAGGAATGGTCGAGCATCGAACAACTGTTGGTCGACCGTAACCTGATCGCGCCGGTCGTTCTCGTGATCAACGACGCGACCACGATTCAGGCGACCGAAGCCGTCGCACGCGTCGCGCACGTTGTCGCACTCCACTCGATGGAAGAGCACGAAATCACGGAAGTGATTCGCGACGCTCGCGCGCTCACCCCGTTGGTTAACCACCAATTCGATGTGCTTCGATGCCATCAACTCTACGAGAATCTCCCCGAACGCCAGCGACGGATCGTGGATCTTGTCGTCGATGGGGCACCCAACAAGCAAATTGCCACCAAGCTCGAGGTGTCGGTGAAGACGATCGAACGCGATCGGCAAAAAGCTTACCAAAGCCTCAATGTTCGAAGCACCGCGGAAATGACACGGGTCGTGATCCTCGGCAGCTTGCATGAAATCGTGTTTCCGGCACGCAAACCCCGGCCGCAGATGACGCGAACCCGTGGCACCGCGCCGACCACCGCGGCCAACTCCGCCGCCGCAACCGCTGGGTCTCAAGCCACGATCCCAGCACCGATGATCAGCCGCCTCTAGGCGACACGCAGGCGGAAGAACACCTCGGTCGCCCCACCGAGTGTGCTGCCAAAGATCAACGCGAGGCGGCTAGCGGTTCGCCAGCAAAGCACTCTTCGTACATCTCACTGGTGACACGCCTTTCAGGTGGCGTTGCGCGGCCAATCGTTCGCGAATCGGCGGCTTCAATCAGAGCTTACGAGTCTACTTCGGCGAGCCACTTCGCGACGACCGGTGCGAAGTAAGTGAGGATGCCATCGGCTCCGGCGCGTTTGAAAGCGAGCAGACTCTCAAGAACCACATCGCGTTCGTTCAGCCACCCTCGCTCGGATGCCGCCATCAGCATCGCGTACTCTCCGCTGACCTGGTATGCGAAGGTCGGCACACCAAAGGTTTGCTTGACGCGAGAGACAATGTCCAGGTACGGCATCCCCGGCTTCACCATGACTGTGTCGGCACCCTCGGCCAAGTCGAGGGCCACTTCGTGCAGTGCCTCGTTGGTTTGCGCCGGTGATTGCTGATAGGTCTTTTTACTCGCTCCACCGAGGTTGCCCTTGGAGCCGACGGCATCCCGAAACGGGCCGTAGAACGAACTCGCATACTTTGCCGCGTAGGACATGATTTGCACGTTGAAGTGCCCGGCGCCCTCGAGCGCCTCGCGGATCGCGCCGATACGACCGTCCATCATGTCACTCGGCGCGATGATGTCGCATCCCGCATCAGCTTGCACCACCGCTTGCTGACAAAGCATTGCAACGGTTTCATCGTTGATGACATCGCCGTCGCGGACGAGTCCGTCGTGCCCGTGAATGCTGTAGGGGTCGAGAGCAACATCACAAATCACGCCGAGCCGCTCCCCCACGGCGCCCTTGATTTGACGCACACTCTGGCAGACGAGATTGTCTGGATTGATGGCTTCCGCGGCGTCCGCGGACTTCAGTTCCGTCGGTGTCGCCGGGAACACCGCGATCGCCGGAAGACCGAGTTCACAGGCTAGCTCGGCGGCGGCAACGACTTGGTCCGTCCCCAATCGTTCGATGCCAGGAAGGCTTTCGACGGACTGGCCGCCGGTTCCAGGGTGAACGAACAGCGGCCAAATCAAGTCGTTCGCCGACAGCGACGATTCGTCGACGAGCCGGCGGGACCAATCGAATCGACGCAGCCGACGCAGCCGCGTCTTCGGAAAAGGTCCCCGCGAAAACTCGTACATTCAGATTCGCTAGCGTTTAGAGTCCGCGTTCCTTGGCAAACGATTGAATGCGATACACCCGCTGTTCTTCAATCGAGTCGCGAACTTTGAGTTTGCCAGAGGCGTCCATCATCAGGAACAAACCGGGTTCCACCATCTCATCGTCTTCGACGAATTCGAGTGGGACACCGCCTTCGATGTCGATAATGGTTGCCGTCGAACGGATGATCAGCGGCTCCGTGTCAGTGTCTTCCAGTTTCCGGATCTCAAAGTTGATCGGGTCGACCACGTCGGCCGTCTCCACCTTTTTGCTCAGCACCGTACCTTCTTGGGCTTCGATAAGCGTGGGGACAAAAACGCCGTACTTGAGATTAAAACTCGAGGCCACGACTTCCGCTTTGGGCGAACTGGACTCGAGGACGACGCTGCGACCGTCAAACTCGATCCGCTTTGATTTCTCCGCTTTAACGCTTCCGAATGAAGAACGGTCCAATGCCTTGAGTCGAGTCGGGGCACTTGGTTCGCTCCATTCACTCCATCGGATGTAGTCTCTCGCTTGGTCCTCTTTGGCTTTCGCCGCGAGAGCGCGGAATCGAGTGTGGGCTTCCTTGTCAAGCAACTTGCTCAACGGCTGAAGCTTCTCGTCCTCCGGGAAGTTCGGGTCATTGACGCCGTAGCGAATCCGGTAGACGTATGTCCGTCCGGCCTTGGGGGCATTCGGGTCAGCCTTTCGACCTTTGATGTACCAAAAATCGTAGAAACGCAGCAGCTTGTAATCGACCGGGTCTTCTTCGGCAGGCTTGCCGGCATAGGCATTGGTGACACCACCGCCCATGCCTCCGCCCATCATGTCCATCCCCATGTCCATGCCGCCCATGCCTCCGCCCATCATGTCGTCCATGCCCATGCCGCCCATCATGTCCATCCCCATGCCGCCGAAGTTTCCGCCGCCGCCGCCGTTGGCATTCAGATCAAAGATCTTTTCGTCCGCGACATCGGGTGCCTGATTCTCTTTCGCATCAATCAACGCCTGTTCGGCCTGCAACTGTTGCTGCGACTTCATCGGAATCAGTGGATGGATTGCGAAGTGCTGATACTGGTCGAGCAACACCGGCGGGATCCACATCGTGGTTCCGGGAATGACGTAGTCCGCGGGAACAATTTCGGGTGCAAATCCGGCCCAGTACTGTGCGGCGTTGACGGTGGTCGTCAAACGGCTATCACGAACGATCCAATCTTTTTCTTCCAGGTCAGCCACGGTACGGCCGGTGATGTCGGCGCGCTGGACCTGGTAATCGATGTAGTCCGGTCGGTCGCGTTTGAGCGGGTCGTATCCGGTGGCATTGGACAGCGCTTCCTGGTACGAATCGATCAATTCCTTGTGAGGAATGACTGCCGTCCCAGCGATGAACACGCCCGGTCCCGGAACTGGTTTTTGTTCCGCACCGTTGACCATCGACGTCGTTTCTTTCGCCGTGGCGCCCAAGTTGTACTCGGCATCCATCGTGCGGATCGGCCCTTCGTCCTCGGAATCTTTGCCTCCCGGTCCGCCAGGGGCCATGCCGCCGCCCATCATGCCTTCCATGTCCATCATGCCGCCCATGCCTTCGTCCATGCCGGACATTCCCATCATGTCCATCATGTCGTTTTCTTGGTCGCGGTCACGGCTTCGCGAGCGCTTCGCATCGACTTTTTCAAGTTCGTCGGCGGGCTCAAGCGTCGTGAGCATGTAGTTGCCATTCGCCGACCGAAACGCGATCGTACCGACGACGGGCTGCGTTAGAATCGCGGAAGGCTTCGCGAGCACGGGATCCTTACGTCGTTCGCGATTGACTTCTTGCTTGATGTGGTCCCACAACTCCCGGGGCATGTAAATGCTTTCGTCGATGTCCTCGCCGGACTTCTCTCGCTCCGCCGCAATGTCAAAGTTCGGGACACGGGGGTCAACGATCTTCGCAGTGTGATCGTCGTCCACGCTCGCGCGGACTTGCGTTGCATCGCTCTGCAGCTTCTTGGGATCGTAAGACTTCATGATGTCTTCTTTTCCCATCCCGGCGTACACCAGGAAGCCACTGAGGCCGACAACGAGTACGACAACCGCCTTCTCGAAGTTGTGAACGATGAAGTTCTGAATCTTGTCAGCGTCCATTGGAACACACCCGCGTTTGGAGTCGAAAAGAGTCTTGTGAAAGTGTAATCGTTAAAACGATGCCAGCGTTAGGGAGTCGTCGCCGGCGTTGCGATCGCGGCCGGCGGACTCGGATTGGTGCCCTCGGCCGGTGGCGTCGCCGGGTTACCGGGCACCGTCGGATTGGCCGGGTCCGCGGCCGGTCCGCCCGTACCGGGGTTGGACGGATCAGGTCCCGGTGCCCCGGCCGGATTGGTGCCTTCCGGCGCTGTGCCCGGAGCGTTTCCAGGGTTCGCATTGGGCTCGGGAAGCGCGTCGATCACTTCAGCCGACTCGTCAATGGTGACTTCGCCGTCCCCGACCTTTTCAACGCCGAGCGTGTCTCGGTTCGGTGGGTTGTAGAAGTAGATCAGGCCGTAGATCTCCACTTCCATGTCCAGCGGGAATTCTTCGTCGCCGGTGCTGGCGCCGCCGACGGGACCACCGCCCATCCCGCCCATGCCCATTCCCATGCTCATTCCCATGCCCATTTCGTCACCCATCATGTCGCCTCCCATGCCGCCGCCACCGGTCGTACCGAGACCACCGCTGGGCATGACACGAACTTGGTGGACGTCGACCATCAGTTGGGCGGTCCCGCACGCCGCGAGCAGGGATGGAATTTCTCGTTGATCCATTAACAGATGCATCATGACGGGCACACGCTTGGCGACCGCAATGGCGACTTGATTGGGGTCTTCGCTGGAGAAGGCAGCCCGGAGGTCGGCGGCATTGATCGGCTCGAACGCCGTGTTGACGTAACGACCGTCACCGGGATCGGGAGACTCGGTGGTGCCGGAGCCGCCGCCGAGCTCAAAGCCCATGTCCATGTCCATTCCGCCCATCATGTCGTCCATGTCCATTCCCATGCCGCCCATTCCGCCAAAGCCCGCGGAGGCACGTGATCCCGGTTCCGAGATTTCACCCTCGGTGAATGAAACACTCGCGCCGATCGAGAGCTTCTTGATCTCACGGACCTTGGCTTCGATTGCTTGTTCCGCATCGCCGTTGACTTCGGCGACGATCTGCAGGAGTTGGCGAAGGATCCAGAGATTCTCTTGCGAGTAGTACACGTCGAGTTCGGAGGGATAATCCTTTTGGTTTCGCCACGGGAAAAGGTCTTTCATCACGCCTTCCTGGCTTGACGTGGTCCATTGAACAAGTGGCTCTTCGACATCACCGGTCATCTCGTCACGATCCGAGTTCGCCGCCCCGGCTGCGCCAAGCATGTCCATGCCGGCCATGCCCATGCCCATTCCGCCGGGCCCGCCGCCGCCGGCCTTGTCGAATTCGACGGTCCACTTTGTGCCCGCGATCTCGGCGTACTCCGGCAGGGTGTCACCGATGTATCGCGCGTAGCGGCGAAGCAGCGATGGCGGCAACTGTTCGTTTTCGCCCGTTGGTGAATGCTCCTGGTACTTCTCAAATGGCAGCTTCAATTGATCGGTGATCTTGCCGTCTTCATCCTTGACGAACTTGAATTCGTTGAGGAACTCATCCTGCATCACTTCGGGCCAAGTGAGGATGTCACGTTGCGCGTCGAAGACCATTTGCCACGCCTCGAGGACTTCATCCTCGCGCGTTGTGATCAACTCTTTCATGCGAGCGTGCGACTGGTCGTTGGGCTGGTCCGACATCTCGCCGCGATACTGGGTGATCGTGTTGGCGTTGGTTTTGATCTTTGAGTTTTTAGATTCGCGTTCTTTGTCGAGGCTGCTGACCGACATGAACCAGATCCCAACGGTGCCGAGAAACACCACTGAAACTCCGATCCAAAACCCGTGCTTCAGAGCAACGGCGAGGAAGTCTTTCACTTGGTCCATGACAAATCTTCGTGTGGAATGGGTGAAGGTGGAAAGGAGTGATTGGTTTATGGATTGACGGCGACGGAGCTATCGGTGCCAGGGTCTTGGTCTGTTGCGGGAGGAGCATTGCCGGCTTCGGCGGCCTCCTGTGCCGCTTTCTCCTCACGCGCCTTCTTCCGTTCAGAGTGAGTTGTTTCTGTCCAGACAAACTGGAAAACAAAATCCATCCGGCGGGGTGTGAGGAACCTTGGCTCGTCGGATTCATCCGGCTTGGTCGTTGATCCTGCGCCCGGGCCAGTTTCCACTTCCGGTTCGACGTAGTCGGGGTTCGGGATGTTGTCCGGCTTGACGGTCGCGACGTCCAGCATCAGCGGGTACGAGATCCCGAATTCCTCCGGCGTGTACTGGATGGTCTCTCCGGGGTTCTCCGGATCGGGCAGTGTGATGATCCGCGTCTTGACGTCGTTGGGTAATCGACTCGGGTCGAGAAACGCGGTCAATAAATAGCGACGCGTGTGGTTGTTGCCGTCCAGACCGATTTTTGTGTCGTCGTTGAAGTAGTGGTAGCCCTGCATTTCGACCACCCACGCCGGGCCGGTGGGGCCGGTGTCTTCTTCCGCCGTCGCCTCCGGATCGGGCTTGATTCCCATCACCCGTTCCCAGTCCGCCTTTTCCTCGGCGAAACGCTTCTTTTCCTTGCGATCTTCATACCACGTCTTGAGTTCCTCTTCGGTGTGCCATTTGGTCTCCAGCGAAGTGATGTGGAAATCGATCCGTTCTTCGTAAGGGACTTGTTTCGGGGTCGGCAACTGACCGTCCTCGATTCCCTCGTACTTTCCGCGTGGGATGATCTGATTCACGGCCTGGAACAGTTCCATCCAGACCAATCGGTTCTCCGCATCGCCGCCGATCTCTTCGCCGATGGCATTGAGATACTTCAGCTTTTTGTCGAGCTTGCCGTCTTCGGTACGGTGACCGTCGGCGTAACTGCTCATCTCGGTGACGCGTTGGTTCGCCTTGTCCCATTCGGGATCGCTGCTTTTGCTCCACGTGTCCTGCGTGAAGAAGTAATTGCAGGACAAGCCCATCACCAAGGCGGCCATGCCCGCGAGCGTCCAGGGCTTCTTTGCCCGAATCATACGCTCGGTAAGAATCTCCTGAGGCACAAGACTGGCGTGGACCTGGGAAACGCCCAAGCCCTGCAAACAAAGCCCATAGCAGACCGCGAAGGTCGTGGCGTTGTCGTTGAACGTCGGGATGTTCAGAACGTCTTCGCCGCCGAGACGGTTGAACGCGTCGAGCGTGTGGACTTCGAAGCCCAGATTCTTGCCGAGGTACGCCGCCAGACCGGGCATCTTGACGGTGTTACCGGTGATCAACAATTCGTTGATGTCTGCCTTGCGATCGATGCTGCGGAAGAATCCGATCGATCGCTGGACCTCGGTGACCAAGTCATTGAAAACCGGACGCATCGTTTGGAAGATCAATTTTGGATCGACCGCGTCACGAGCATTTCGTTTGACGTGCTCCGCTTTGGAGAACGTCATCTTCAGGTCTTTGGTCAATTGACGGGTAAAGTGATTCCCGCCGATGGGCATACTCCGTTGCCAGATTCGAAAACCGTTGGTGACCAGCAAATCAGATGAGTCGGTGCCGATCGAAAGAACAACCGACGACTTGGGAGGATCGTCGGCGTTGAAGCCGCCTTCCTCGATCCGTTCATTCATTCGGTCGTAGGCGACCATGTTGTAGAGGGCGATCGGCGCGAGCTGGACGACATCGACTTCGAGGTTTGCCTTATCGAACGGTCCAAGTTGACGAAATGCTTGCTCGCGCTTCATCGCGAACAGACCCACCTCGCTGTCAAGCGCGTAGCCGTCTTCGATCATGCTGCCGGGCATCATCTGGTAATCCCAGACCACGTCCGCCAGGTCGAACGGGATTTGTTGCCGCGCTTCGTAGCGAACCAGATCGGCGACCTTTTTCACTTCGACCGGCGGCGGCTTGAAAAACTTCGAGAGACCGCTTTGACCGGGCACGCTCACGCAGAGCTTTTCGGTCATGCCGTCGTTGCGCTCCATCAATTGGCCGATCGCCTCGGCCACCAACTCGTCCGCGTTGGCTTCCGGTTGGCTGAGGATTTTCGGATACTCGATGAAGTCAAACGCGTCGGCGATGACCTCGCCATCGACGAGCGTGCAACGCAGCGCCTTCAGCGCCGACTGACCGATTTCGATGCCCCAAACGGATGAGCTACTTGCCATATGGATGGATCGCTTTGGAGTAGATCGCTACGAACGAGTCAAAACATACGAGGCACAGGATTCCGAAACCGCTGGCCACAACAGATTCTCCGCCGAATTGTCGCAGATTCTGTGCGTCTCAACGTGTCCCTTGATCACTTTGTCCCTCAGCTACCTGTGCCTCAGTCACCTGTCCCTAAATCACCTGTCCCAATCCATTGTGTCTCGGTCGCTGCCGGCCAACCGAGCATTCCCCCATTCTGAGAAACGCCAGGGTACTCTGCTCTTTAGAGCCTCTCCACATTGGCCAACGCCAGATGCGGCATTTCCATTGGGTTCTGTCAACGGCTTATGTGGAATGAGTGGAATTTCCGACTGCCCGCCTTCGGTGGACCGCCAAAGAAGCGAAAGACGAATAAGGATGACACGGTGAAATCGATCGCTCGTGGAGGAGTCACCCGGTCCTCAAAGAACCGAACGAACGAGCATCAGATTCACGGGAATGCGTCCTCATCGGGGATTGGAATGATGATAAGTCATCCCCACGGACGGTCCCGCACCACTCAATAGTCTATCCGCCTCCGCCGTCGCACGTCAAATTGTTTTCATCCACTGAAGCCCCATTCCTCTGATCTGACATCAATGGACACGTTCGACGAATGCTCCGTTTTGATTCCCACGGCAACACTCGAGGATATCGGTGATTGTCGCAGTGATTCGGACGCGCGCAGCCTGCTGGCGGCCTGGACCGCCCTTTGGCACCCCGCATTACTCGCCCAAACCGAACAGCTACCCTCCTGGTATCGGGCCGATTCGCCCCCGGCACCCGATGGGCCCCGCGTGATCGCCGTCCCCGCCGGTTCGCTGGAGTCGCTGACGAGCGACTTTCGGCAGCGGTGCGAGAACAACTCGCAGTGCCGTTGGATCGAGGGTGAGACTCGCGCGGAGTATCTCGTTGCCCTCGATCTCGATGCCGAGGACCCAGAAACACTGCAGCATCAGGGGAGAAATCTTTCCAACGCGGACTTCTTTGCCGCCGGTTTCGTGGCCCTGCAGATCCAAATCATGACGCGGCGGCTCCGTTACACCAGCAATCTGGACGAGATCTTTCTACAGACCCGCATGGTCGCCGCCGCCAAAGCCTTTGTCGATCGCGATGGAGAGGCCGCAACCGCCGCGCTGCATGAAGTCTTCGACTGCCTCGCCGAGGAAAGGGATCACTACTTTTCAAGCGACCCCCACCTGATCGACCTCGCCCTTTTGACCCCCGAAGTTCTCGATCAAGCGATCGAGTCAGAGTGGTTGGGGCGCTGGACCGACGCGATCTCTGGGGATGAGTCCAGCGGCGTTTTGGCCACCCCCAAAAACCTGCTCCTCGATGGTCCGGTCGCAAAGCATCTGCTTAGCGGCGGAGCACGCTATGACGCGCTGCGCGACGCACTGCGACTCGATCAGATCGGCTGGGCCGGCGGTGGGCCCGCAGACCCCTCTGAGCCGCTCGATTCGATGACGTTACAGCAAGCCGAGCAGGCGTTCGCAGCCGGAACCGAACTCGCCGCCGACGCCGTCGGTGAGTCGCCGACCGTTTACGCGCGACTCTCGGGAAGCACGCCGGCGGACCTCGCGCACGGGCTGATCCATCAAGGATACCGCGGCGTGTTGCCGATTGATTTTGCCGGTGGAACCGGATTCGGCGACGAGGCGAAGGTCTTGCTTTCGACCGGTGCTGGCGAGATCGAGGCGCTCACGGCCAAGCCCATCGACGCCGCGAGCGACCGTGCGTTCCTGACGATCGGCGCCCAACTCGGTGAAGCGATCGACACCGGCGAAGTCGCAACGGGATTGTTGGTTCATTGGCCCGATCGTGTTTGCGATTCTTTCCTCGATCTTCGCCGCGCCGCGTCGTGGGGTGTCGCCCTTGGCAGATTCTGGACGCTGCCGGGCTACTTCCGTGACGGCGAACGACCCTATCACTCGGCTTCACTGAAGGCGCTCTCCAAAGACGCACCCTCGGAGATCGCCAAACGGATCGACGAGAACAATGACACGCTCGCGTCGATGGCTGAGTCGTTTCGTGAGACGGTACGCGGCGAGGCCGATCGCGTGCGCGGCGCACTGGCGCGACTCGCCAATCCGAAACTCGATTGGGGAACCGAGGACGAATCCGTCTCCGTCTTGCGTGCGTTCGAGTTGACACCGGCCGATGAAACCACCGCGAACGCAATTTGCCTCAACCCACATGCCACCGGCTCGAGGAATCAAATCGCACTCGCCGAGGGCGCTCCCGGGAACGAGTCCTTCATCTACGCGACAAGCGGTAACAGCCAGCGCTGCGAAGTCACGTTCGATACACCCGCTTTCGGTTTCACTCGACTCACCGCGAGCCAGCCTGTGCCTCAAGCCGGATGGCTTAAGCGACTCACCGGTGGCGGCAAGACGGTCGCCGAAGCGGGCGTTTTACGAAATGAATTCATGGCCGTCTCGCTGAGCGAAACCAGCGGCGGGATCGAAGGCGTTTACAGTGGTTCGCGTGGGAATCGACTCTCGATGCAACTCGTCGCTTGTCGGGACGGCGATCACGAGGATTGTGAGATGGTCGCGCGATCGACCGAGGTGATCGAGTCGACGTTGACCGCCGGAGTGCTTCGATCCCAGGGCGTCCTCCAATCCATCCAGTCAGGCGAAGTCTTAGCGAACTACACCCTGAGCTACACACTGCGCCGTGGCCGCCGTGTGATTGAAATCGAAGGACTTCTCGAACCAGCGATCCAAAGTAGCGAAAATTCGCTTTGGAAAAACCACATCGCCGTCCGAGCGGCCGTCGCGGACGAAGCCACTCTGTTTCGGCCGATCGTGCGTGACAAAGTGCACTCAGCTTCGCAGCGTCGAATGCTCGCGCCCCTCGGTGTCGTGCTCGACGAAGCCGAACGGCAAACACTGGTCACCGGCCACGGTTTGCCGCTGCATCGCAAAGTCGGCGATCGTTTCCTCGACACCGTTGTTTGTCCGATCGCGGAGGAGCCGACCGAGAATGGGGCGTTCGCCTTTGAACTCTCCTACGCCTTCGACTCCAAGCACCCCGTCGCAGCGGCGCGATCCTTTCTCGCACCGGCGGTCCCTCAATCGTTGACTTCTTCGCCGGACGCATCCACCCAGCAAGCCTGGTTGCTTCACTGCTCTCCGCGAGAGCTGATCCTCAGTGATCTCGCGGTGCTCCGGCGCGGCGATGGTAAGACGGCACTACGGGTAAAGATCGTCCAACCCCGGCCGAAGTCGTCGCGCGTGAGCTTGCGATGTTGCTTCGACGCCGAGACCGCATTCCTGTTGGATCACCAGGGAATCGACCGGCCTCTCGACTCGCTCGATGACTCCGATTCACTCACCATTGAGGAGGGCGTCGTTTCATTCACTCTCGGCGGACACCAGACGGTTTCGATCGGCATCATCTTGAAGACGTGAGCCAATCAGTACTGTCGATACAACTTCATCGCCAACTCGGTCATGTTGTCGACGTTCATCTTTTCGACAACGTGCTTTCGATGACGATCGATCGTCTGGTAGCTGACTTGAAACTGGCTGGCCAATCGCCGTGAAGCGACGCCTTGCAACAGATGCGGCAACATCTCACGCTCTTTGGGCGTCAGTTTCCCGAAACAGCTTCGCAGTTCACACAGCGAATACACCGATCGAATCCCGCGCATTTGTCGAAGCCGTTCAGGAGGCATTCAAGTCCGACTCCGAGGGGGCGTATTCGCTGTGTGAACTGCGAAGCTGTTTCGGGAAACTGACGCCCAAAGAGCGTGAGATGTTGCCGCATCTGTTG
>JBCBLJ010000755.1:0-4137 GCA_038520195.1 Planctomycetota bacterium | reverse complement strand
ATCTGTTCGTCTTCGGATTCCTCTTCGACAGGTTTGGGGAGCACGGCCTGGCTCTTCAGTTCCACCAAGGTGCTGGCCAAGTCGAGGAAGTCGCCGATATCGCCCAGGTCGAATTCTTTCAGTAGCTCGAGGTACTCCGCGTATTGATCCACGACCTTGGAAAGCGAGAGATCGGTGAAAGCAACCTCTTGCCGCCTGGCCAGGTACAAAAGGAGGTCAAGAGGACCGTTGTAAACGGGAAGTTCAACGCGAAAAACCATGACACGTAGTCTACGAGCCCACGGGCCGAGCCGCTACGTCGAAGACACGGCTATTGCGTGATCACTTCCACTGGGATTCCTGCCGCGTCGGCCAGTTCGATCAGGTGTTTTGTCCCGGTGCTCTGGTCGACATCCGGATGAAATGCGAGCACCAAATCGATTCCGGTCGCCAGCATCCGCTCGTTGAGGCCCTTCCACGCGAGCTTCTGGAACCTTTCGTGGTCCTCGCTGTTCTTGACCATTGGCTCGACGGCAAGATCGAGTTGGGCGGCGATTTCCCCGCCCATTTCGTCCGCACCGGGCGCATCACCGACGACCACGGCCGTCTCCGCGGGGAGAGACTTCAGTCTTTCGCGGATCGCGTCGGCGTTCTTCCAAGTCGTCGAACCTGCGACGATGACCCTCATTGACTCTCCGCCCACGACGCGAGTTATTTCGAACTGGTAAGCCTAAACCGCGAGTTGGACCAGGTCTTTGGGGCCGGCGTCACCGTTGGCTTCGATCGCTCGCTGCTCTAACTCGGGTGAAACAAGATTGTAGAAGACGTCGCGCTGTCGGGGCTCAAAACCGAGCTCTTCGATGGCTTCACGAATCTGTTTGAGCGACAAATAGTGGACCGTTCCCGCCTCGGCGACGACGTTCTCCTCGATCATCAGACTGCCCATGTCATTGGCGCCGAAGAGCATCGCCAATTGCCCCATTTTGAGGCCCTGCGTCACCCAACTGCTTTGTATGTTGGGAATGTTGTCGAGGAAAAGGCGTGAGACCGCCTGCGTTTTAAGGTACTCAAACGATCCCGACGCAGGGATGTGGTCGAGGTCTGTGTTGTCGGGTTGGAACGTCCAGCAGATGAAGGCCGTAAAGCCGGACGTCTCGTCCTGGAGGTCGCGCAGCCGCTGCAGGTGTTCGATCCGCTCCGCCAGCGTTTCGACGTGCCCGAACATCATCGTCGCGGTGCTGATACCACCGAGTTGGTGCCACACTCGCATCACGTTCAGCCAGTCGTCGGTCATGACTTTGCCGCGAGTCAGTTCGTTGCGTACTCGATCGACCAAGATTTCGGCGCCGCCGCCGGGAATGCTCCCCAGCCCGGCCGCTTTGAGTCGAGTGAGCACCTCTTCGATCGGCAGATTGTTGACCTTCGTAAAATGGTGCAGTTCCGGAGGGCTGAACCCGTGAATGTTCACTTCGGGAAAGTTGGACCGGATGTCGTGTAGAAGTTCCTCGTACCAGTCGAGCTTGTATTTGGGGTGTAGGCCGCCCTGCATCAAAATCTGGTTGCCTCCCAGCGCGACGGTTTGTTCAACCTTTTGCAGCAACTCGGCACGCGGAAGGACATATCCTTCGTCGCTCTTGGGCCCGCGATAAAATGCACAGAAGTGGCAGACTGCGGTACAGATGTTCGTGTAGTTGATGTTTCGATCAACGTTGTACGTCCGCACCGGGTCGGGGTGCATTCGCCGCGAGACCTTGTCGGCCGCCGCGCCGATCGCGGCCAGGTCGCGACTCTCGAGTAATCGAAGCCCTTCGTCGGCGTTCAATCGTTCTCCGGCGACGGCTTTTTCTAGGATGTCAGCAATCATCGTGTTCGCTCAAAAGGCCGACTGGCGATCTTGGACAAGTTCCAATTCGCGGCAGCCGTCGAGAAAAAGTTGCAAGCCGGCTCGTTCTTTGGGGCCGAGCCGGAAGTGAAGGTTTTCGGCAAAGTATCGATGGAGGTCTTCGTTGGTCAGCCCATGCGCGGCGGCGTGCTGTCGGGCGATTTCTTCCAGCTTGAGGCAACCTTGGTCACGGCACGATTCGAGGATCGGAGCCCAGTGATCCACCTCGACGCCCGCGCGGGCGACCCACATCGCGAACACGAACGGGGTTTCGGTGTGCCGACACCAACGGTCGCCGAGATCCCAGATTTCGTTGTAGACACCGCGTTCGGGATGCATGGCGCGGTCGCCGATGATCAGGATTGCGTCCGCGTCGACGGATTCGGGGGACTGTTCCATCGACAACATGGTCGTGTCGGGGCGAATCCCATACATCTGCCACAAAAGGACTCGGACCATCGCGGCACTGGTTCGGCTGCCTTCATCGAGCGCCAGTCGGCGTATCTGCGGGACCGGCACACGACTGACCAGTCGAACGCTCCACACCGGGCCCCGGCACGCGATGGCGGCGTTCGAAACGATCTGATAATCGGCCCCTCTGAAATACTCCACCGACGGGATCAACGCGATATCCAGCTCACCGGCTTGGAGTTGCTGGGCAAGGCGGCTGGGAAGATTCAGCGTAAGAGAGTCATCGTGGCCGATCGACTCTCTCAAGCCGTCGATCAACGGTTTGGTGTTGAGGTAGGAAACGGCACCGATGCGTGTCATGGAGGTCACTGTGTGTCGTCGGAGAGCCGGAAAGATCGGGGCGGAATAACCGCTGAAGAGTGACGCGGACAACGAAGCGCCCCGAGAGTTTAGACAAAACCGAGCTGGCGCAAGAGGGAGTTACCGCTCGGGCCATTCGAAGGGGCATTGGGCCTCCACAACGGTTCTTTTTCCGCTGCCGGGGTCGTGAAACTCCAAGCAGCTGGCATGCAACAGGATCCTTGCACGTTCGTCAGCGGCTTGGGCACCGTAAAGGGTGTCTCCCACGATCGGCAGGCCGCGCGAAGCCGCTTGGACGCGCAATTGGTGCATTCGACCGGTGACCGGCGACAGCTCCAGCGCCGACCGATTCGCCTTTGGCTGAGTGCCGAACCCTCGCACCAGCGTGATCGCGGGCTTTGCATCCGGCCTTTCACTCGCACAGACCTCGGCACGAGGTTGGCCGGATACCTTGCGTAGCCAATCCTCCCAGCGGTGCTCGCCGTCGATCACTCCGTGGACAACCGCTCGATAGTGTTTCGCGGTCTTTCGACTCTCGAACTGAGCCGAAAGCAGGCGCGCCGCACGCTTGGTCAACGCAACCAGGAGAACACCGCTGACCAAGCGGTCGAGTCGGTGAGGGAATGCCAGATAGGCTTCTGCACGAGCGAGTTGTACGCGGAGTTTTGATTCAACGCTTGGAAATTGTGCGGGCGCTTGGGTCGCGACGCCTGCCGGCTTGTTGATCGCGACCATGTGTTCGTTTTGCCACAGCACTTCGATCGTATCGGACATGACGATCGATTCCGAAAGAGTGATGAGAACACGGTGCGATGAGCGCAAGAAAAAAGCGAGAGACCCCGGCCACGACAATCAAAGCGTCATTCTTTGATTGATACGGATCTCTCGCTAGCGTTGTTTTAGTTATTGTGCATTTGCCGTCAAGAGCGAGTCTCGGTTGTGCAAGCGAAAAAATTGCCGCTCGCGCGCTCTTCGAAGTTGACCCACTTCAACGTGCGCGCACACTGGGCATCGCATTCACAGCGACTCTTTCTCCATCTTGTTCATGTCAAGCAAACTTGAACTGTCCAGCGACTCACACCTTGTCTTTGTCACGGGTAAGCTCGCTGAACAAGCGGTAAGGGAGGTCGTCGAGCGCCTTTCGAGTCAATACGCGTTTCAGTACACCATTGAGGTACTGCCGATCACGGTGGCGGCCTTGATCACACCGAAGTGGTTGATCCGAAAGCTCCACTTGCCGACGCACGCATCTCATTTGGTTTTGCCGGGCTTCTGCGACGCCGACATGGACGCGTTGAAGCAACACTTCACGCAAGAGGTGGTGATTGGCCCGAAAGACTGCAAGTCAAAGCGTGGTGCGTGGTTGATCTCCGCAATGATTTCGATGTCGTATCGCGTTAAATCGATCGGTTGTCGAGATTTACCGAACAATTCACCCATGTCGCGGCAGTCTTTCGGGCCAATCACCACCTCTTGCGTGAAGTGTTGCTTCAACGCGTCCATGT
>JBCBLJ010000263.1:0-9593 GCA_038520195.1 Planctomycetota bacterium | reverse complement strand
GATTCTCACCGCGTGAATCAAAGATGTCCATCGACAATTCGAATCGATCGCCGTCACTTCCGTCGGTCGTGAGGACCATCGCTAAGCCTTTCAATTGAAGACAACCCCGGAAACGTGGGAGCGACCAATTGGTTGAGCAACGCTATGGTCCTCACGACCGACGGAAGTGACGGCGATCGATTCGAATTGTCGATGGACATCTTTGATTCACGCGGTGAGAATCATCGGATCACCTTTGATTTTCGCAAAGAACAGGACAACAGCTGGAGCGTCGACACCTCGATCGGCGTTGAGTCAGGAGTCATGATCGACGGTTCGATCACCAACCTGAACTTCAACGAGGATGGCTCTTTCTCTTCATCCGGATCGACGGGCATTGGCGACCCCAACATCGAGATCCAATTCAACTCGATTAGCGCTCCGCAGACGATCTCGATCGACTTCTCGGAGTTGACTCACTTCGCGTCCGACTTTTCACTGACTCAGACCCAGGACGGATTCTCGCCGGGGACGCTGGTTTCCATTCGAGTGTCCTCCGATGGCGAGATGACCGGGCTGGCCTCAAACGGAACGACGCTTCCGCTCGCTCAGTTGGCGATCGCGAACTTCTCAAACAACAGCGCGCTCGACCCGATCGGTGGTAACTTTTATCAACAATCGCTGACCAGCGGTGAGCCCTCCATCGGAAAGGGTCTCGTCGCCGGACGTGGCCAGGTCGTCGGAGGTCAGCTGGAGAGCTCCAACGTCGACATCGCACTGGAGTTTACTCAGTTGATCATCGCTCAGCGGGGCTTCTCCGCCAACGCGCGAACGATCACCGTTTCGGATGAGATGCTCGAAGAGCTCAACAACATCATCCGATAGCGCAGGCTTCCGGTTGGTCGCCGTTGATCATCTCGGCGACCTTTTCGCCACTGCTGACGAAGGGACAAATCACTTCGTCAGCGCCGACCTTGAACATTCGGCTGGCCAAGTCGGTCGAGTGGGCAAAACTGATCACTCGAACGTCCGTTCCGAGACCTTTTCCCGAGATCGTGATCAGCAGGTTGTTGTGGTCCGACTCCGTTGCCGCGACGAGGTAGCCCGCACTCAGGGCGTTCGAGTCGATGAGCGCCATTTCCGAGATCGGGTCAGCCTCGATCACGGGCGTTTGTGGCGATGTCCGCCGAATCATCTCGATCTGCTTCGGGTCGTCGGTAATGATGACGACATCCTTTCCGGCGAGCGAAAGATGATGCAGGATGGTCAATGCCGAAACGCCACCACCGCAAACAACGGCATGTCCTTTCATTTTTGAGATCATTTTTCTTTCCCTTTGATTTTGAAAGCGCCCCGTCACCTCTCCGCTGACAAGGATGCTCGTGAAGCCGGAAGTCCAGCAGGCCACGAGCACGAACGAAATAGAAATGAGCGCCGAAGCGAACATGCGTCCCTTCGGCGTCAACTCTTGAACCTCTCCGTAGCCAACGGTCGAGAGCGTAATGACGGTCATGTAAAGCGAGTCATCGACTGGCCAACCCTCGATCAACACAAAACCGATGGTGCCGATCAGCAGAACGATCACCACCAGCGTGGTGGCGAGCCGTTGGATGTGAAAGCTTTGCATGATTTACCCTAAACACAGTTGGCTGATGGCTTCAAATTGTTCGAGCGTTTCGCGGTGTAGCTCTTCGTCCGCGACAAAGGGTGCGACGGCGTCTTCGAGCGTTTCGTCTTCGGCCTCGGGCGAGGCCCCTTCGAATCCGACCTGCCAGCGTCTCGCCAAAACCTCCGCCTGAACGATCATCCGTGCGAGTGGATCCTGGACGTCGTTCAGACTTTCGTGATGATTGCTGATCGCGATGTTGATGTCGTGCGGCACGCCCCAGCTCGCCCCGCAGTTGCTTCCCAGTTGAGGGTGCGTGGCGCCGAAGCGTTCACGTTCCTCGGCGGTGCTGTTACCGCCGGGATGCCGCTTCAGGAGTTCGTCGTACTCCTCGCCCGCCGCGTTGAAAAGCACGAGCTTTCCGACATCGTGCATCACGCCCGCCAAAAAGGCCTCGTCGGCATTGACCGATCCGGTCCGTTCGGCGACAAGACGAGCGGCCGTCGCGACCGCCAGAGATTCCTTGAGCGTCCGCAGTCGTGCGTCAAGGCACGGAGTGTTCTTATCCGCAAACACGGAACTGGTCGCAATGGTGAGGACGAGTTTGGAGACCGACCGAAAGCCGAGAATGACGACCGCATGGTTGATCGTCGCGATCGGTCGCGAAGGACAGTAGATCGGACTGTTGGCCAGCGCCAAAACTTTTGAGCTGATCACGGGATCGCATTCGATCAATTGCGTGATCTTCGGCACCTCCACCTGATCACGATTGATCTCCGTTACCAGTTGAGTCGCGGTCACCGGGAACGGCGGCAACTGGAATTCAAACTCTTTCGGGGGTGACGTCGGTGATGAATCGAGTTCAGCATTCATCCGGCAGTTCCCGTTTTTGAATAGACGACGGAGAGAGTCGGACGCTTCGCATCCGAGAAGAGCCACGGCTTGACTCGATATTTGATCCGGGTGCGCTGCGCCGGACTCAGCCAAAACACGCCCTCGACTTCGCCGCGCAAGCGTTCGGAGATCTTCAGTTTCTGCTCGAGCGATTGCTTCGACGGCATGTTCGCCCAAACGATGACCTCCAGGTTGGTTTCGGGTGAACGCATTTTTGCGACAGCGTCGGAGAGCAACTCGACCGTCTGTCGGCTGGGTTCACCATTGAGATCAAGGATGGGCCCGAATGCGTCCACGACGGTTTGCCCTTCGACCGGCGATCGATCTTCCAAACCGAAAGACGATTGGATCTCGGACAGAAACTTTTGAAACTGATCTTTCTGACGGTCCTTGATCCGTTGTTTGGTTCCCGTTTCGTCGGGGCCAATGCTTCCGGTTTGATCGGGATTCTTGTCGAGGTTTTCCGCGAGTGCATAAACGGGCATCTGCGACTCCTGCTGGAGCATGTCCTTGGAACGATTGCCCGCGTATGTCCCCGGGAGACCCGAGTTGGAGAATGCGCTCACGAAAGACCCCGTCCCGGAGTACATGTTCGCGCCGGTTTGTTCTTTCGCGAGTGAGTTGAGGACGATGAAGAACGCGAGCAACGCAGTCATCGTGTCACCAAACGATACGAGATACGCCTTACTCGGAACGCTCGGCTCAAGTTGCTTTTTCTTCGCCATCTCAGGGTTCGTACCTCTCGACGCTGAATCGAACGGCGTTGGTTTCGACTTTGTCCATCAAACCGACGGCGACTTGGCCGGGGCGGACGTTTTCGCTGTGATAGAGGTGATGCGCGAACGCTGTCGCGCGACCGACCATCTTTCGGTCGGACAATTCGATGGCAAGATGAATCGGGAGATTGCGTAGTTGTGAGGCCAGCTTATGAGCGACCTGAACGCCTCGCTGAGTGAGTTTCTCGTGTTCGTCGACCAGTTCGGAAAGCGTGGCTTGGAAGGAGTACGTGTTCATCACATCCTTCTTGGCCTCATCCTCGTTGGCCGCGTCGATCCCTTCGCCGACCGCCTTGCTCAGTGAATCATTCACGATCGAGGGCATTTCACTGCCGTACATCGCGATGCGAGCGGCACGAGGACGCACGCGCTTGCTCCACGAGTCTCGGGCGATGCCATCGTGTTGGTGTCCGGCGATTCCGGTTGCACCCGCATCACCGGCGAAGGTGTTGACGACTTTCTCGAAACGCTCCGGTTCGGTCGTCGAAAAAGTCAGCAACAGAATGAAGAACGTCATCAACAACGTGATCACGTCGCTGTACGTCATGAACCACGCCGGGATGTCCTCCGGCGGATCGGAAGGTGGCTCAGCCATCGCTACTCAGCCTTCTTGCGTTTGCCGGGAGAGAGGAACGTCATCAGTTGCTCTTCCACGGCTCGAGGCGTCGCTCCCTCACCGAGCAACGCGACCCCTCGGATGATCAGTTCCCGGATCGTGGTCTCTTCCATGTTCCGCGCCTCCAATTTGCCCGCCAAAGGGATACAGGCGACGTTGGCCACCAGTGCCCCGTACAGCGTCGTCAACAACGCAGTCGCCATACCACCACCGATTTTGCTGGGGTCCGACAGGTTCCGAAGCATCTGCACCAATCCGATCAGTGTCCCGATCATCCCAAACGCGGGAGCGGCGGCACCGGCCGAGTCAACAATCTTTTTTCCGTTGACGTGTCGAGCCTGGATGTACCCCAGTTCGGCCTCGAGCATCGACGTGATTTCTTCGGCCGAGGCGCCACTGATCAGCGACTCGATCCCGCGTTTCATGAAGTCATCTTTCAGCTCTGCCGCCTTGTCTTCCAACGCAAGCAATCCGTCCTTTCGAACCGTTTCCGCGAAGGATTTGAATTGACCGATGGTTTCAATCGGTTCAGGCAGTTTGAAGAGAAAGCACTTGAGGACGACTTTGAAGGTCCCGAGGCACGTTCCCAAGGGAAAGTTAATCAGCGTCGCGGCGATGGCGCCCCCGAACACGATCATGCCCGAGGGGATATCGATGAAGGGGCCAAGTCCGCCGCCACCCATCGCGATCGAAGTGAGGATCAAACCGGCGCCGAGAATCAGTCCGATGATCGTTGCGATATCCATGGTTCTTGATCGTGTCCCGGGTGCCGTGCTTGAAGTGTTTCAGATTCATCACCAGTGGAATGTGCCTACCCGTGCTGGGAAGTAAGCAACGAAAGCTAGGTCACGCGCTGAAACGCCCCGACAACAAGTGAGCTTTGTTGGTGACATTGGAGCGATTGAGGGAAGACCCTCAGCCGCGAATCACGGATCCGCTGACGTTGTGGCGGTGGTTGACCGATCGACCCTCAAGATCAACTTTTGCGCAACCGATAAACTAACCACGACCGGAGCTTACCGAAGAGTTTCACCTGTACGCATTGTTTGACAGGTGGACGCGAGTTCCATCCAAGGGGCAACATATGAACGGACTCTATTCGCAAATCAATGTGCTCGGGAACGCGTTGCGTTTCAGCGAGCAAAACCATCGAGTGTTGAGCGAGAATCTCGCCAACGTGAACACACCCGGCTACAAGACTCAGCGTCTGGAGTTCGACACGCTCATGGTCGGACTTGAAAACGGCGATGCGGCTCGCGAGACCATCGCCGAGGGCGACGTCGCGGATCTGGAGGGCTTGGCCGAACGCGTTGACGGCAACAACGTCGACATCGAAACCGAAGTCTCACAGCTGAAAAAGAACGCGCTCGTCGCTCAAGCTTACACGCAGCTCATCGCGTCAAAGCTCTCGACGATGCGACGGGCGATTTCCGGCTAAGAGCGAATCGAACTCGTTTTCAGGGATGAAATCATGTCGGGTCACTTCTCGGCACTCGATGTCAGCGCCTCGGGTCTCTCGGCCGAACGGCTGCGGATGGAAATCACCGCTAACAACATTGCCAATGCGTCCACCACGCGGACCGAGGATGGCGAGCCGTATCGACGGCAGGCGGTTGTCTTCTCTGCCGTCATGGACGGGGCCTCGTCAAAGGGTGATGGAGATGTCAACCGCGGCGTCGAAGTCGTTGGCATCGAAAGCGACATGACGGAGTTTCCGGTGGTCTACAACCCCGGACACCCACATGCCGACGAAAAGGGTTTCGTCAAACTCTCCAACGTTAGGATCCCCGATGAAATGGTGGACCTGATCACGGCCAGTCGGTCTTACGAAGCAAACGCGCGGGCAATCACGCTGTTCCGCGAAATGGTTGAACAAACACTTTCGCTGTTGCAAGGAGGTCAGTGATATGGGGCCCATCCAACCGATTCAAACCGGCGCCGCGACAAGACCCGCGGTTGAAATCGCAAAGCCACAGCCCGCGGACGCAAAGGCCGCCGGCTCGTTCGAGAAACTACTCGCTTCGGCCAATCAGGATCAGAACCTGAGTGATGCGGCCGTCCGTGACCTGGTCGCTGGGGAAAACGACGACATCCAACAGGTTGTCATGCAGGTCGTCAAGGCCGACATGTCGTTTCAACTGTTCCTCGAGGTTCGGAACAAGGTGATCGAATCCTACAACGACCTGATGAGGATGCAGTTCTAACGAGGCCTCCGGATCGACCGCGCATCGCTTCTCACCGGTGGCGATGTCGACAACCAAGGTGCGCGAGTGATCCTGCCCAGCGGGACGCTCGCTCCACTCACTCCCAAACACCTCCGATGCCGCCACCATGAAGACCATCAAACCCTACATCGACGTCCTGATCACGATCTGGCGTGACAACTCGCCCGCCGCGCGGATCGGTATCTTGTTCTTGGCCGGGCTTTGTCTTGTCGCGATCACCGCTGTCGGATTCTGGTCCGTCCAGCCCAGTTACGTCGTCCTTCTCAGCGAAGCCGACAGTCGCAAAGTCGATCAAGTAGTTGACGCCCTAGCGAAAGAGAATATCGAGTACCAAATCTCGGGCGCCGGTGGGAACCTGCTGGTGGATAAACGAGACTTCGCTCGCGCGAAGTTCATTGCCAGGACCCATGGAGTCGCCGATGTGGAATCAGCTGATTCTTCGAGCGCTATGGGCGGCGTATTCTCCAACGGGACCATGCGGCGGAACCAACTTCGCGTTCAACTTCAGAACCACATCGCGGCATCGATCAAGTCAATGAACGTCATCGATGACGCGGAGGTTCTGCTTAATGTGCCCGACAAGGGGCCGTTCGAACGCAAGAAGTCAGCGCCTTCGGCGAGCGTGTTGCTGACGTTGCGTCCCGACGAAGTGCTCACCGAGCGTCAGGCAACATCGATCGCCTCATTCGTCGCCAACGCCGTCGAGGATCTCAAGCCAGAGGCGGTTCAGGTGACCGACCGCGATGGCCGCAGTTACACCGTACCCGATGAAGAAACCCATCAGATCACCAGCCAAATCGAATACGTCGCGCAGGCCGAAGAGAAGCTGTCGCGCAAAGCGGAAACTCAACTCGTCCAATTCCTGGGACTCGGTAACGCCAGCGTCGAAGTGAGCTTGGACTATACGTTCACCAACGGGACGCGAACGATCACGAAGTACGACAATGACGGCAGGGTTGCCAGCGAGGAGGATCTCGACACCAGCAGCACGACGAGCGCCGATGGGGACGCCACCGGTGCGGCGGGGGTCGCCGAAAACCTCCAATCGCGTCGACGCGGCGCGAGCAACATGGAGGAAAAGAACGAGAAGATTAAGACGAGCTACCTCGTCCCGAAGACGGAAGAAGTTCAAAACGATACCACGCCGGTTCGCAACTTCATGACCGTGAGCGTCCTCGTGAACTCGGCCGCTGATTCGGTGAAACAAGAAGATGGAACGGCATTGGCGGGTCTGGACAAGAACGTCGAAGCCATCGTGAAGAATGCGGTCGGTTTCAAGGAAGACACCGATACTATTTCTGTTCAGTTGATGCCGTTCCCATCATTGGACGTCGCCGAACCCGCGGCCGCGCCGTTTGACTGGAAGAACATCACGAAGATCATCGAGAACGCATCGCTTGCGATTGCCGCTTCTCTCGCCTTCGTGATGGGACTGTTGCTACTACGAAAAGTGCGTCCGGTGGCGGATCCGCTTGAGTCCGGTGGCGGTCCACAACTGGATCGTGAACGCTTGGAAAACGTCAATCAGTTGTCCGACTTGATCAAGGAAAACCCAGAGGTCTTCGCCCGCATCGTCCAATCATGGTCAGGAGTGGATCAAACTGAAAGCGACTCGGTCGCCGATGCGGCGTAGGCGGGAATAGAAAATGCTGACAAGAACCGAACGCCTCGCATTGCTGTTGAACATCCTTGGCGATGAAGCCGCCGACATGGCCCGTAGCGGGCTCAAAGGAGAGCAACTCGATGATCTAGAAGCGGCTCTCAAGGACTTCAATGAGTTTCCTCCGAGCAAACTTGAAGTGGACTTGGTGCTCGACGATTTCGAGACCTATTTCAACATGATCTTGGAAACCAGTGGTTCCTCGTCGAAGTCCGCTCGCCAATCGGGAAGATCGGGAAGTGAAGACTCCGTCGAGGATGACGATGACGAAGACCTCCCAACGATTTTGCAGATCGCCGAGGAGAACTTTGACGTCGATTTCGAGCCGCAGAAGAAATTCGAGGCACCTAAGCTGACGGGAGACACGGGAGTCGACCTGAATCGCGTCCATCCCTACCAAGTCGCGCAAGCACTCGCGGCCGAGTGTCCCGCGGTGATGTCGATGGTCATCGGTTCGCTACACAATGATCACGCCGCCAAGACACTCGAGTTCCTTCCGGAAACGTCGCGCGCCGGTGTCTTTCTCACGCTCGCCGAGCCGTCGACGATCCAACCTATTGTCGCCGACCGAATTTTGGCGACCGTGCTCGAGCGGGCGTTGGAAGTCGAAGAACGGGAACTAGAAACGGAGTCCTCCGACAAACTCGCCTCTTTGATGCGCTCTCTCCCTCGGTCCATCCGCCAAGCCATGATGACCGAGTTGGCGAACAAGGACGAAGAGTTGGCGGGTGCGGTGAAAAAGTTGTTGTACCGCTTCGAAGACCTCAAACGACTCGAAGACCGGGATCTGCAGAAGTTCCTTGGCCAATGCAGCTCGGATTGCCTCGTGGTCGCGCTTCAGGGCGTCGATGAAGAGCTGCTCGAACGCATTCTTGGCAACATGTCCAAACGAGCCAAAGAGGCGCTCACCGAGGAGATGGAGTTCAAGACGAACGCAAAACAAGACGAAATTGATGCCGGTCGCACCGAAGTCGTGACGCTTCTTTCCGAGCTTGTTGAATCGGGGGCCGTTTCACTTGAATGACGCAACCGCACCTTCCGGGCGTCCGCACGCTCGGTTCGACGGACACCACGGTAGGAGAGCCGACGCTTCGATGTTCGAATTCAGGATTCAGTTCGACGCCCCACCGACCGGCGTGACGACACCGGTCGGGCGAGTGACGACGGCGAATGCGGCGCCCGATCTAAAAGCGGTGGTCGACCATGCCGCCGCAGTTCAAACGGTCGATAAGGTACTACTGAAAGTTAGCGAGATCGAACGAGTCACACAGCAGCGCATCGCGCGTTGGAACCAGCAAGTCATCGCACTTGCGACACAGATCGCGCAAGCGGTGGTCCGAATGGATGACGATTTTGTGCAAGAACGCGTCTGCCAGTACGTCGCCGCCGCGCTCGACCAGCTACCGGACGTGCATCCCGAGGCGATCGTTGTTCACCCCTCGTGTGCGTCCTCGGTTCGCGATTGGATCCAACAATCGCCGCACGGCGAATTGACGGTTCGCGAAGACCCGTCGATCACGCCCGGCGACTGCGTCGTTGAATCCGACGCATCGTCGGTTGCCGCGATGCTGGACGCTCATCTTGAAGCCATTACGCGGCGATTCGGAGAGACGAGCCGCTAACGACGGTGATCGAAAAGCGTACGGGAGCGATCAGGAGGCGTCGTCTTTGAGAATCAGGTTGCGGAATCGAACCTTGCCCTTGCTGCCCTTGTGGACCTGAAGGCCGAAGAACCCCTTCGGATAACTGCCATCGTCGACCCAATGCGCCGCCGGGACACCATTGACCCAAGTCTTGACGACGTTGCCCTTCGTCGAGATTGTCAGCCGATTCCAGT
>JBCBLJ010001154.1:0-1891 GCA_038520195.1 Planctomycetota bacterium | reverse complement strand
TGCCGCTCCGACTCACCCTCGAGCGATTGGTTTCAATCGGTTGGACGGTCTCTCCTCGACGGCTCTCCCGGCCAAAGCTCGCGTGGAAACAGCGCGATTTGGGTTACTTGCGACCGATTTGGGTTTTCTTGAAAATTGGTGAATCCAGCGGCGATTCTCGATCGGTACTCTTGGCTGAGACCGCCAACGAGTTTCTCAAGGGACGAACAAGTGACGTTCGTGAAAAGTGATGCCGTCGACCGACGAAGAATTGATAGATCGCGTCAGCAAAGGGGATCCGTCGGGCTTCACCCAGCTCTACGACCGCCATTCGGCTCACGTGCTGGGCCTGTTGACGCGGTTGCTCCCAACTCGGAGTGACGCGGATGACGTGCTACAAGAAGTCTTCCTGACGGTCTGGAAGACGGCGGGAAAGTATCAGCCGGGGCGGGGCTCCGTTCGTGTCTGGGTCTTTCTCATCGCGAGGTCCCGAGCGATGGATTGGCACCGGCGACGGAAACTCGTATCAACGGACGAACCGATCGAGATACCCTCGGATTCGTGTCCGTTGGCTGACATGCAGCGAAGCGAATTGAGCGATCAAGTCCAGGCGATCCTCGGGAAACTGCCCGACGAGCAACGCGAACCGATTGCCTTGGCTTTTTATCAAGGATTGACACATCAGGAGATTTCATTGCGACTCGGTATTCCCTTGGGAACCGCCAAGACGCGCATCCGTCTAGGGATGCAGCGGCTCCGAGATTTGCTCTCGGTCGTCGCTTCCACACCTCCCCAGACACTGAAGGAGGTCACGACATGAACGGTGACGAAATGAAATCTCACGAGACGACCGACCAGCGAGTTGCCCTCTATGTTGCCGGTGCCATGACACCCGAAGAACAACGCGAATTCGAGAACCAGCTGGAAAGCGATTCGGAACTGCGCTCCGCGGTGCGTTCTTTTGATAGCGCCTGTGACGCATTGATCGACCAAGTTGCGCCGGTGAGGCCGGATGAATCGCAACTACAAGACATTCTCTCGCAGATCGAGCAGCGAGATTCGCCAAGGGTGTCGGGCAACGATAGCCAGGCCCCCATCATTCAGCGGCGCTCAGAAGCCCAGTGGGAGCCAACCGGTGTGCCGGGTGTCACGATGCGGATGCTCCATCGCGACCTGGAACGAAAACGGATGACATTGTTGATGAAGCTCGAAGCCGGCGCGACCTATCCGGCGCACGCGCACGAACAGGATGAAGAGTGCTTGGTGTTCGAGGGGGACCTCGATTTCGGTGAGTACCAGCTCGAAGCCGGCGATTACTTGCGCATGAAGGCCGGAAGCGAACACGGAGAGATTCGCTCGCGTGGTGGTTGCATCTGCCTCGTCACCGCCGCGCTACCCGATTCAATGGTCGCCTGATCGATTGGCACGGCTTTGAATCAGAATCCGGCTCGTGCACACTCGGACTCACGGAAAAAGAGCCCGCACTGTTTCTCCTGCCACGGCCAACAAACCCGAAAAGCTGCCGGGATCATGGATGAGCAATGTGAAAACCGCAGGAGAACTGATCACCAATTATGTAGCCAATTGCGGGTATTGACGCATTCAAGTCAACTTCTCGTCCGAGGTTGCAGCACGCGAATCGAAACCTGCCATCTCAACACTGAAGTGCTCAATCTCCTCTAGCCCAATGATGCTTCCGTCGGTAGACGAGACGCCTTGAAGGTACGTGGCCAGGAGATGGTGTCGAAAGAGCTCAGGTTTCGTCAGATCGTTTAGCCTGACGAGGCTTTGTGGGTCACTATACTTCTGATGGAAGCTTCCTCCAACGCATTCACTAAGCGGAGTATCGAATCGAGTTCGTCCACTCATGATTCGTTCGGCGGTGCAGGGGGCAACAAGAATTGGACACTTG
>JBCBLJ010000746.1:0-4174 GCA_038520195.1 Planctomycetota bacterium | reverse complement strand
CGCACTGAAGGTCCAAGGTCGCAGTGACGTGGACCAACACATTCGACGCCAATACCGCGACGGATGGCAATCGCCGTCGTAGTGACGCTGGCGCTGGACCTTTGTCCATCGAACCTCCGTGCGTTTCGACGGTGACTTGAGCACCGGAGCGGTTTCTTCGGATTCTTCGCCCGCTCGGCACGCCGATTCCGTTCCAAGGGAGAGAGGAGCGAGCGCCATCATGTCCAAGGCTTGTTTTCGTTCGAAACATGACGTGACGCGGCGGTAAGAATCGGTCTACCCTTCGCCCAAATCGGTCGAATCGATCTGTCGAGAGGGGGCCGCCCACACCAGCATTTCGCTCCGGCCATTGGTGCATACATCGGAGCATTAGCGTGCAATTGAGGCAACGTCTTGAGGCGCGGGGACTCTTCTCCTCGCCCAATCGCCGACTCTCTAACTGGGCCCGTCGTCGCCGAAGAGTGCTTTTCGAGATGTTGGAGGAGCGGCATCTGTTGGCCGCCGACTTGGATTACCCGGCGAATGTACTCGACGCGGCGGTCACCGATTTGACGCTTCGGGCCGAGGGCGGTGGCGCGACGCCGTTCCTGCGGCTCTATGAGACGGCAAACCTGACAAACCAAATCGCCGAAGTTCAATTGGTCGCCGCAGGTGACTCTGACGTCAACATCGCGCGGACGCCCGAAGCAACCCGCGGGGTGGTCGGTGACACACTGCGAATCGATCTTTCGACATTTGGATTGCTCGACACGTTCATTGGTGCCAACGGAGGCAGCCTGAATCTGAACTTCATCGGCGGTGACGATGTACCGTTGGTCTCTGACGATGACGTTCGCGTGGAGGGTTCGGGCGCCTTTTCGATCGGCTACGACTTTCACTTAACCTCCAGCGATCAGGTCGACATCGACACCGGTACGGTGACGGTCTCAGGAGACTTTGCCGTCGACGCCGATCAAGAGGTGACGATGACGGCGGGTTCGATCACCGCGACCAGCATTCGGCTTGAAAGCACGCCGGAGACGACGGGCGAGCCAAATGCGGACGACTTGACGGAGATCATCGCGCTGCCGACGGCTTCGGTCTCGATGGTTGGCGGGACGCTCTCGGCGACCGATGTGACTCTCAATGCGACCGCCACGACCAACTTGACGGTGAACTCCGCGCAAGTGCTCGACGGGGCACTCAATGTAGGAGGACTCGCCGTCGTGTCTTCGGCGTCGGTCGATATCAGTGGTGCTTCGGACATTGATGCGACCGGGACCATCGACATTGATGCCAGTAGCCAGGTGACGGCCTCCATTGTCCGCGGAACCGAGGACGATGGCGACGCGGGTGACGATGACAAACAAGAGGACGCGGCCGTGTCGCTCGCGGCCGTCAGCAGCGATTCGAGTGTCCGTGTTGCCGGGACGTCAACGCTCGATGGCGCGACGATCGACATCGACAGCAGCAACCCGGTCCATTTGATCACGACCGCCGATGGCCAACTCGGAGATTCTTCGGCGGGCGGGACGCTGGCGACCGCTGTGGTTCTCGGCAACACCACGATTCTGATCGAGAACACTCCGACGTTGACGGCGACGGGTGCCTTGACGTTGGATGCCGATAGCAACCGCACCATCAACACCCATTCAATCGCGACCAGCGACGGCGCGACCGAAGACGGTGACTCCAATACCCAAACGCAAGGCCAGCAGGCGCTCGCCGACAACGATGCCGAAACGTCTGACGGTAGCCTCGACTTGGCGGCGTCGGTGGCAGTCACGACGTCCACCGGGGACGTGCTGACGACGATCAGCGGCGGAACGCTGCGTTCGACCGGCGGCGGCGTCGAGATCAACAGTCGTTCGACCAATGACGTCGACAACATGGCCGACGCGACTACGACCTCGGGGTCCGGTGGGACGGGTGTCGGAATCGGGGCCGCGATCACTTTGGTCGACATCGATAGCAAGACTCGATTAACGGGAGCCGTCACGCTCGAGGGCGCGAGCGGCGTCAGCGTGGGCGCCGAAATGTTGTCGAGTTCGTTCGATAGCGAGGCTAAATCGGGGCCCTCGGGCGATGCCAGTGGTGCCGACGTGACGGTCGCCGGTGCCCTGGTCATTCACGTCGCGATCACCGATGTCGCGTCGACCATCGAAGCCGCCGGTGTGATTGACGCCTCGAACGATGATCTGCAACTCCTCGCGGCATCGACCACCGACAACTCGGCCAAAGCCGTTCCCGCCGAGACACCCAGCGGCGAAAGCATCGGTGTGGGCGCGAGTGTCGCGGTCCACATCCCCGATCAAATCACTCGCTCGTCGATCGAGGACGGCGCAACGCTGATTAACGTCGACGATCTTTCGTTGTCCGCGATCTCGGACTATGACCTGACGACCGAAGCCACCAGTGCCGCGGCCGGTGGAACGGCGATCGCCGCCGTCGTCGCAAACCTCGTCGCCCATGAGGACACTGTCGCGCGGATCGGTACCGGCACGACGCTCACCGTCGGCGGCGACTTGACGTTGACCGCCGATCATCGGGGCGACGTCAGCACCAAAGCGATGGGAGACGCCGAAGGAAGCGGAAGCGCGGCCGTGGGTGCGGCGATCTCCGTCTCGGTCGTGAACCAAGTCACGGAAGCTTCGATCGCGCGTGACGTCACTGTCGGCGGCCTCATGAATCTCAGCGCGATCGAAGAGGGCAGCAACGACTCCGAAGCCACTGCCACCGCGCAAGGCGCGGACGGTGATTCGAGCGACAGCACCAACGTGAACGACAAGAGCGGCTCACAAAGGACGGCGACCGACACGACGGCGGACAAGAAAGGCGCGCGAAATAGCAGTGACACATCGGCCAACGGGGACGCCAGCACCGACGAAGGCCCGGTCACCGTCGCCGCCGCGATCAGCATCAACGTTGTTGACGTCTCCACCCGTGCCCGGCTGCTCGGCGGGATCACGCTCGATGTCAGCGGCGACGCGTCGATCGGAACGGAGTCCAATGCGGACGCCATTTCCAAAGCCAGCGGCAAGGCTGCCGAGGCCGGCAGCGCGGGCGTCGGCGCCGCCGTCGCGATCAACTCCATCGGCATCACCAACGAAGCGAGTCTGCCCGCGACTTCGACTGTGTTGGCGGCCGGGCTCGCTCTGCAAGCGACGATGAAGACGGTCTCGGCCGACCGCAAACACCGACTCGAAGCGGACGCCGAGTCGGGTGCCGGCGACGGCGACGTTGGAGTCGCTGGATCGGTGTCGATCAACCTCGTCGACACCACCGCGAGCGCCGTGATCCCCGGCGGCGCGACGGTGACACTGTCCGGGGGTGACCTGGCGGTGATCGCCGAGGGAAATACCGAAGCGATCTCCAGCGCCCGACCGGAGGACGAAGGTGGCTCCGGCACCGAGGTCGGCGTTGGGGCTTCGATGGCGCTCAATCGCGTCGACAACATGGTGACGGCGGAGATTGCCAGCGCGGCCGTTGTCGGAGGCTCGATGAATGACTTGTCCGTCACCGCCGACGGCGATTTTGTGACGACGACCCACGCCGAGAACGGCGCCGCGGGCGATGTCGCGGTCGGCGCGGCAGTCGCCATCTCGCTCCCGGACAATGATGTCCGCGCGAGTCTTGGCAGCGGCGCTGCGATCACGACGACGGGCAATCTCAACATCGCGGCGACCCACGCCCACACCGCGAACGTCACGGCGTCCGGAGACGCAGCCGGTGGCAACGTCGGCGTCGGTGCATCGGTGGCGGTGGGCGTGGTCGAAGACGACGCCCACGCGACGCTCGCGCGCGACGTCACCGTCGGCGGCGACACGACGGTGTCTTCGTCAATGGACATTGATAGTCAAGCCAACGCCAAAGCGACCGCGGGCGGCAACGACTCCAACGGTGACGATGCGGATACCGAAGCGAACAATCGAACGAACAACAACCCGAACAATGGCGGCAACAAAACGCTACCGAGCGCTTCAAGTGAAACCAGCAACGCCGACTCCCAGTCGATGGGTGAGTCCAGCACCGGATCAAGCAGTGTCGGAGTCGCGGCGGCCGTCGCGATCAACTTCGTCACGGCGGTCTCCGAAGCGCGCGTCGAAAACGGAATCAGCTTGCTCGCCAGTGGACTCGTCACGATCGAATCCGCTTCCGAGGTCGATTCCTCCGCGAAGGCGACTGGAACGGCCGT
>JBCBLJ010001087.1:0-2158 GCA_038520195.1 Planctomycetota bacterium | reverse complement strand
TCGTCATCCGGCTTAAGGACGGCCTCGGCCAAGACCGTGACTACATGCGTCGCAACTTTCAGATCGTCCAACACTTGATCAGCGGCGACGAAGAAGTCGACCCGCTGGCGAACCCGAAGAAGTGGCGTGCCTGGAAGATGCCCAACCGCGACTTCACGCTCGGCATCGTTGACTCAAGACTGTGGCGATCCAGCCAAGACACTGCGATCTGGGACGACGAAGGTTGGGGGCACCTCCGCGAGCTCTACGACCGAGCCGACCCCACCCGCAGTCTGCTCGGCGAAGAGCAATATGCTTGGCTTCAGCAGTTGATTCGAACGGATTCGTCGAGGCTGATTTGTTTGACGGGGTTAAACGGTCTGCACACGATTTGGACGGGAGGCAAAGCATACAGCAAGACCGACGAAGACTTCGCACAACGAGACCGCGTCGCCGCAGACTACGCGGGATGGGTCAAAGCCGGCGCGGATCGCGTGATCGAACTCTTGGGATCGCGTGACGGCGTCGTGACCGTCTACGGTGATGTACACAACGGCTGCATCTTAAAGAACACTGATCATGGTGTGGTCGAGTGTAGCTTTGGACCGATTGGGCGTAGCGGCGGCCGCGCGGTCATCGAAGGCTTTGGGCCGTCCATGAAGGACTTCGATGGACGTCCCGTTGAAGTGACCTCCCTGTACCACAAAACACACGCCGATCCAACTCTCAACCCTCATCCAAAGGGGGAGCCGTTCTACTGGAACTTTCTGGAGATGGAGTTTGATCCGCGTCCGCTCGATCCGATCATCGGGTTTCGAGTGCGCAATATGGTCGATCCGCCGAACGAAACGCCTCGTGGTGGCGGTGCACTGCAGACGACTTGCTCCACAACCGGTCGGAAACCATCGAGCCAACTCCCGGCGCTCAAGACGCTTCCAAACGCCGACATTCGCATCGTCTCCGTGGACGGTGCTCCGATTCGCGGGGCTCGAAGCCGTCCCGATGGTTCGTTGCCTTCGATTCAGCTGGTCGACGTCAAACCCGATCAGAGTGTCATCGTGACCGCTTTCGATGGAGCCCGCTCCGAGTCGCAAGTTGCCACCACCGTGGAGCCGAACGGTAAACGTTGATCCACGTTCTTCAACTCGACGGATCATCCCCGATCATCCGGTGGATCTCGACCGCGATCTGATCGGTGTGCAAGATGGCGTGGGCCAGTCCGCTTTCGATCACCGCTTTCGGCATTCCATAGACCCCGCAATCCTCTGGGTGTTGAGCGAACACGCGGCCGCCGGCTTCGCTCACCGCTCGACAGCCTTCCTGACCATCCTTTCCCATCCCGGTCAGGATGACCGACAGCAAACGTCCACCGAAGACACCGATGGCCGAACGCAGTGTGAAATCGACCGCGGGCCGACAGTGATGCTCTGGCGGATCGAGCGTCAAACGCGCATAGACATCCTCGCCCTGGCGATAGAGTTCAGTGTGCTTTCCACCGGTCGCAAGGTAAACCGTTCCGCCTTCGATCGGCGTGGTCTCGACGATCTCACGGACCGGCACCTCGCTCAGTTCATCGAGTTGTTCGGCCAGTTGGCCCGTGAAACGCCCGGGCATGTGTTGCACAATGATGACGGGCACCCTGAGATTGCTGCGCAATGCTGGAATCACCTGTCTCAGGGCGATCGGGCCACCCGTCGAGGAACCGATCACAACGGCTTCGATGAGACCCGTTGTCCGAGTTGCGTCTGCCCGCTCGCTGATACCCGGCAGTGACGAGGACGAACTTGGGACCATTGCCTCGGCAAGAGCCTTCATCCGGTCGGCAAGGGATTGCCGCAACTGCCGATGGTTTTGCTCGGGCGTGCCACCAGTGGGCTTTAACACAAAGTCGAATGCGCCCTTCATCAGCGCGTCGGTTGTCAGCTTGACGTTCTGCTCGGTGCGACTGCTGACCATGATGGCCTTGGCTCGCGCGCCTTGGTGTCGCATCTGTTCGAGCACTCCAAAGCCATCCAAGCCCGGCAATGCAAACTCCAGCGTGATGGCGTCGGGGTCCTGCTCGGCGATCTTTCGAATCGCTTCGAGCCCATCCCTTGCAATACCGATCACCTCCACAGTCGGGACTTCGGAGAGCGCTTCGCGGATCGCCTGACGGTAGACCGCGGAATCATCCACGATC
>JBCBLJ010000618.1:0-5206 GCA_038520195.1 Planctomycetota bacterium | reverse complement strand
TTGCCGTGGCGTGCGGCCAATTCGGCGCCGGTCATCACCGAGTGGAGCATACTGCGGAAGTCAAGCATCGCCATTGGACGAGTAATCGCCGCGCAATACTCCAATCGACAAGCGTTCCAATCATCGAGGGGTAGCTCACCAACGCCACGCACTTCGCTCACGATATCGGGGCGGGGCGTCTCGCCCAGACACAACTGCGAAGCCAACCGATAGAGCCTCGCACGATAGCCCTGAAAGAGCCCGATCAAGCGAGAGTCACGTTGAAAGCTCAACCGGTGATCGAGCGTCTGAATCAACGGACGGGCATGATCCATCTCGCCGCAACGAAGCAGCAGTCTCAATGCGAGGGTCGAAAACTGGATTTGGTCACCCGCGTTGCTCGTCTGGTCCGCGAGCGTCAGATAGAGTTTCGATGCCTCGCGCGGCATGCAAGCTTCTTGATAGCACCGGGCCGCATCACGCAGGTGCTTGACTTTTGCCGCGCCGGTCACGTGCTCAACGACGCGTTCGTGCCACCGCGCCGCTTCCGCCTTTGCATAGGCTCGATCTGCGTTCTCGGCCGCGAGGATCGCAAACCGCAGTGCAGTCGCTTCATCGCCGGCGGCATAGTAGTGCGTCGCGATCCGCGCCGCGTGACGGGGAAGATTAGCCTTGGCGAGTAACTCCGCCCAAGCACGATGCGCGTCGCGAAGCTCTTGGGCACTCAGGTTCTCGATCAATCCCGATGCAATCGTGTCGTGCATTACCGACAAGCACGCGTCACCGATCGCGTCGTCGTTCACCAGTCGTTGGTCGACCAACTCAGACACCGAAACACCGATGTCCTCTGATTGATGGGTCAATTCCGCGAGTTGCTCCATGGAGACCGCGGCGTCCGCTGTGGCGATGAACACCAGCGCCGCCTTGGCCCTCTTACTCAACCGATCGAAGCGGACTTGCCAAAGACGATCAAGGTCACCCAAATTCGACGAAGAGGCATCTTCAGACGATTCCACGACGTGAAGCATGCCACCCGGACGAAATTCCTCCGCCAACTCGCTGAGCCGAAACGGGTTGTGGCCACAATAACCCGCCAACTCTCGCAGACCAGCCTCATTGACGTTCGCCGACCACCGGTGGGCCGCGTGAAGCAGCATGGCGTGGGACGCAACTGGATCAAGAGGGCCCAACTCAATGCTTTGGTCCGGCTTCCGGTTTTGCTTCGTGTCAGAGGATCGCGACGACGTGATGATTCCCACACGCTGCATTCGTTCGTCACACAATCGATCCCACAATTGATTGCTCGGGCGGTCAGCCAACTGGGCATCGTCGATGATGAAAATCAACGGGCCGTTTTTTCTCAGTTCCAAGATCAAACGCCGCATCGCTTCGGCCAACGGATCCAACACGTCCTTCAACGAATCGGCCGGTTCACCTTTCTGGATGACGTGCCGCAACTGCGGAAACGCCTCCTGCAATGTCGTCATCGTGACGTGGTCAAGCCGGATCGCCGTACGGTCATGCCGCGCATAACGGGCGGCCACCTGATCGGCGATCTGATCCCAAACATGCAGCGTTCGCGATTCCCACGGTTGACATTTGACGCGAAAGAGCTGAATCCAACTGTGCTGACTGAGTTGTCGCTCGACTTCATCCAAGAGCCGGGTCTTTCCCGTTCCGGATTCGCCGTGAACGTGCAAACGACCGCTGCCCTCGCGATAGATGCCGTTGAGCCACTCGAGCACATCAGACAATTCTCGCTCACGACCGTATAGCGAATGATTGGTGATCAAGCGGATGGGCCCCTCATCGGCGTCGCGCATCATCGTCACCAACTCGTGCGAAGTGGGACGCAGCGCCCGATCGACTGAAAGCATTTCCGTGACCGCTCGACGCAGGTCGGGCGGCACCTCATCCGCTAATACCGACACGGCAGCGGAGATTCCCTCTTCGTCCTCGTTGCGAACCCAGTTGTCGAATTCTCCCTGACGCATTTCGGACAGACACACTTCACCGCCCGAGATTTCGTGCAGACAATCGAGCATCACAAGACCCAGGCTGAACACATCGCCCGCCGGCGTATAGCTCTGCTCCCACAGTGCTTCGGGAGAAAAGTAGCGGGGTGTTCCGGCAATGTACGGTCGAATGCCGCCTGGATCGGTCTCGGGATCACAGCTGGCCACCAATCCGTAGTCGACAATGACGCCGCCGCCACCGGCCCGAACCATCAAATTCGTTGGCTTCAAGTCGCGGTGGACCAGGTTCGACATGTGGATCGTCATCAAGCCATACGCATAGTCGTGCAGCAATCGCTTTAACTGCGCGTAGGCCTCTGCTCGATCGAGCCTTTTCAGATCTTCCTTCACCGACAGGAACAACGTCTTGCCGATGATCTCCTCCATCCTCAAAACAGTGCGACCATCAATCGACTCCATCCGATCCGTTCGCAATAGACAGGGATGGCGAAACGGTGCCATTCGCCGAAACCCAAGTTTGTTGCGATAGAGATCTCGCGGTGACAACCGACACAACACCTTCAAAGCACAGCGTTGCCTTGAGACCAAGTTGATGGCCGAATACACGAATCCAGCTTGACCCCGGCCGAGCAACTCACCGATCAGATAGTCACCGCGCTTCTCGCCGCTTTCCCACGGCGGTGCCATCCTCAACTCCATTGGGTTCGACACTCGTGTCTCTCCCGATTTCGGACGCCACTTGGTATCCCCAGCGGGATCCGGCTTCGGTTCGTCGTCGAAAGCGTCCATCAATCGTTGCTCATCAGGTTGATCTGCACACTCAAACCGCGCAATCATGCGCCTGCCGGTGGCGTCGAGCAGTATAGACCACTTTCTTGAACTCAATTCAGAAAGTCATCGACCTCGCCGCGGCTCCCCCGAGCGATTGAGAGGCCACTCACCCGCGCTCTGAAGTCGATCAAAACGCGAACGCCGCATAGACAGACAGCGCCAACACGACCAGACCAGCCCCAACCAGGGGAGCCGGCCTCCATGGGGTCATGTCAACCGCCCCCGAGTCTGCCTGCTGGTAAGGCTCGGCCCGACGAAGCCCGATCTTGTCGAGCGCAAATTGGAGCACAATCAAGGACGCGAACACCGCGCCCATAAAATGAAATCCCGAACCAAAGACATCGTTGACCCAACCGGGCACCTTCTCCGCCGCTCCATCGGCATTAAGGGCCTCTCGTTCACCACTGAGGAATGTGCCCAGCGACATCGCGCCGAGCCCAACGATCAACGTGATTAACGCCGAAAGACCATCCGCTGTGCGATTGACCAGACCGACGATCATGATCGCCAAGACCGGAATGAAGTAGACACCGTTGAGCTTTTGGAAAAAATCAAAGATCCCCTCGCGCTGATAGAACACCGTCGGGGCTGCAATCACGGCAAACACCGCGACAATCAAACTACAAAGCTGCCCCGACCGAACGACCTCCTTCGTCGATGCATTTCTTCGCAAGAAATTCTTGTAAACGTCCAGCGAAAACAGTGTCGCACTGCTGTTCAGCACCGAGTTGAACGTCGACAGGATCGATCCGACCACGACGGCGGCGAAAAAACCAACCAATGGCTTCGGCAAGACGGTGGCGACCAAAGCGCCGTACGCCGCGTCGCCGCCGGAGACCTTTTCGGCAAAGCCATCGTCGGTCGCCGCAAGATACGCCGCCGCAATTCCAGGGACGACCAGGATGAGCGGTGCGAGAATCTTGAAGAACGCCGCCAACAGAACGCCCTTCTGTCCTTCGGCCAGATTCTTCGCCGCGAACGTTCGCTGGATGATCTGTTGATTGGTCGACCAGTAGAAGAAATTCAACAGCAACACTCCCGTAAAAAGCGTCGGCCAGGAAACGTCTTCTTCCATCGTTCCCAATGACTGAAACGCATCGGGATCATGGTCCGCAATGATCGAAAACGCCGACAACACGCTGCCCCCTTCACCCGCAACGGCCGCGAGCGCGAAGTAGGTCAACATCAAGCCTCCGATCAACAACCCCGCGCCGTTAAACGTGTCCGACACCGCGACGGCCTTGAGTCCGCCCCAAATCGCGTAGGCAGAACCGACCAAGGCGATGAACACCACCACCACCCAAATCGTTTGCAGCTCATTCAGGCCCAGCAGCTCCTCAAGACCGAGCATCCCCGAAAGCCCCTTGGCCCCAGCAAACAAAACAAACGGCAACAAGATCAACATGTACGCGACGACGAAGACCAACGTCGTGACCGCGCGAACACTCGCGCCATAGCGTTCCTCAAAAAACTGAGGGACCGTTGCGATACCGCTACGCAAATAACGCGGCAGAAAGTAAAGCGCGAGCGCGACCAACGACATGCCCGCGATGACTTCCCAGGCCATCACACTCAGCCCCTCGACGAACGCGCGACCATTGAGCCCGATCAACTGCTCTGTCGAGAGGTTTGTCAGCAACAGCGAGCCAGCGATAAAGACACCCGAGAGCGAGCGACCGGCCAAAAAGTAACCTTCATCGGTCACCTCCCGGTTTCCGCCCCGCGTGGTCCACCAAGTCGCCAGCGCGACCAGAGCCGTAAACAGAATGAATGTCGCAATCGTGAGCGTCATGGTCAAATCGGGGAAGGAAGGCGGATGATGAATCGCGAAACTCGATGACAGCCATCGAAGGATCGCTGGTACCAAACGCTAGGGAAGTGCCTGAAAGGCTCCGTCACTCATCGCACTCTGCAAGCACCCATCAAGAACCCGCTGGGTTTGAATGGCGCGGTCCGCGAACGGCTTTCCATCTCGCTCTCCCGCGACAATCTCGGCGAAGGTACGCACCATCTTGACTTCGGGCGCGTTGGCTTCCCCACTGTGGTACTCATCGCACGAGCAAGACTCGACGCGCGGACGGAAATTCCAACGACAGTTGTCAATTTCGAGCTCGTTGCGGTGCACCTGCCAACTGGTCTTGCTGTCGTAAAACGGCAAGACGTAATCGTCGACGGTCAAATAACCGCGGTCCCCCGACACAACCGCGAGTTGCTGATTTTCGGTGAAGAAAGAACAGAAGAAACCCGCGGTCGCCCCGCTCGCGAAAACCAATTCGCCCGAGAATTCACCGGGGACAAAGTCGTCCGTCTCGGATCGCTTGATGGGGGTGAGAATGCGACCGGCGACCGCGGGTTTCTTCTGTTCTTTCTTCACCGAAAATCAGCAACTCGCGGTTGTGTCGGGGGACCGCGGTTATTTG
>JBCBLJ010000626.1:0-5122 GCA_038520195.1 Planctomycetota bacterium | reverse complement strand
TTTCATCTCTGCGGAGCATACCAACGCAATCGAGCGAGACGCTACGGATTGCTGGATGAACAGGAACAACCGGACCAAAAGAACGTCTCGCTCATGCAAGCGGCGAATGAGAACATCGCGAGTTCGATGCGATCACGGTTCGGCTCCGAATAGATTGATCCGCTCAGACTCGGTGAAAACTTCGAGTGATGCTCTCGCGGAGGATCTGACCCGCGTCAGCGTTCTTTTCTTCGCGACCGACGACACAGCAGACCTGCCCCGAGGCCCATTAGCGGCAACATCGCGGTCGGCTCGGGAATCGCCGTGGTGGCACCTCGGAAGGCAAACAGGTTGGCGGCGCCTTCGACGGAAGCGAACACCGACAGTTGCTCGTAAGTCTCCGCGTCGTATTGCAGGATCTGACCATCGTTCACCGAAGTGATGTAGAGATTCCCGTCGGGCCCGATCGTCGCTCCGTCGGGACCATTGAGTCCGGTGATCACGTCGCCGAGGAATTGGCCGTTCAAGTCATACCGTTTGATGGAGTTTGTAAACCAACTACCGATCAGCCAACCATCGTCTTGCAGCAATAGTGAAGACGGGCCCAACAAGCCGCCCTCTCGCGGTGCGATGAATTCTTCGATGAAGGCTCCGGTATTGATATCGTAACGATTGACGCCACCGACCGAAAAACCGTCCGAAAAAACACTGGCGTAGACGGAGTCGTCAGTGAACACGATCGACGGATTGTTCTGGACTTGGATGAAGTCGTCGATGAACTCGCCCGTGTTGGCGTTGTATCGTTTGACAAAGTTGTTGGCCCCGACGGCGAGGTTGGTGACGTACAACATGTCGCCACGAAAATGCATCTGGTAGGGCTGGTTGATGTCGGAGATGAACACGTCCATAAAGTCGCCCGTCTCCCCGTCGAAACGCAGAATCTCGTTCTGGTTGAGATTCGAGACGTAAACATTGGAGTCGTTCCCGACGGCGACATCGGCTGGAATGTCCAATCCAGTCACGAAGGAGCCCAGGAATTCGCCGGTCGTGGCATCGAATCGCTCGATCGAATTTTTATTGATCGCCGTGACCAACAAGTCATTTTGTGCCGTCGCCGGGCAACAGAGCAGCATCCAAACGATGACCGCCGGCGCGACGGTCGCGTGAACTTTCACCCAGCATGGAAGTTTCATGGTGATTACCGATTGTGAAGGAGCAAATGCGAGAACAAGAAGTACGTCTGTACTTCCCCAGAAGTGCAAATGTACTTATTCGAAACGTGACCTCAAGAGAATTCGGTTGCTTATCAGCACATTTGTGCTTATTCTTTTCGAGGCAACCAATCACAGGATCGGAAATGGGAAAGAAGCGATCTCCGCTATCGCGTGGCGAATCATCGGTGCTGAGCGCCCTTTGGCGCTTGGAAGCTTGCACTCTCGGTGAGCTTCACGAGGAAGTGCTCCAATTCGAGAAAATGCAGTACGCCACTGTGCAGTCGTACATTCGGCGGCTGGAGGCCAAGGGCTACGTCAAGTCGCAGAAGAAAGGCCGTTCCAATGTGTACCGGCCCGCGGTGAAGCCCGAAAAGGTTCACGGACAAACGATCGACGAAATGCTGCGAAAGATCTTTTCTGGCCAGAGCCTGCCGATCTTTCGCCATCTGATTCAAGAGCGTGGACTGAGCGAGGACGAACTCCAGCAACTTCGCTCGATGATCGACGAGGCTCAGGAAAAGCAATCCAACGAGAACGATTCACACTGAGACGGGCGAGTCGCCGGAATGAATTCAAATCTTTTGAATCTCGTGGCCGTCCATCTCTGGCAGGTCACCTTGCTCTTCGCCATTTGTTTGATGGCGACATCTTTCCTGCGGAGATATTCCGTCCGCTTCGCCGCAATCATCTGGATCGTCTTCTTCGTCAAATGCCTCACTCCGCCCTTGGTCACGAGCCCGACCAGCTTGCTCGGGTACGCGACACCGACGGTGTTTAGCGAACCTCCGCAAGTGGTTTTGGTTCCAAACGTTGACGCAACACAGCCGGCCAAGCTTGAGCTTGCGAGTTCAGGACGTACGTCAACGTCATCGACTGGCTCAACCGATGCTTTGCTCCGCTGGATTTCGCCAACGCCTCGGACTGTGCGATGGTTATTGAGTTCGTCATGGGTAGTGGGTTCGCTGTGGGCAGTGGGAGCCATCGGCTTCGCGGGTCTGGCGGCGATTCAATATCGGCGCGTGCTCGGCAGACTACGATCCGTAAAATCCTTTGAGAATGAATCGGGGCTTTTCCGCGAAAGACTGTTGGAAGCCGAGCGTCTCGTGAAGAGTTTTGCGGCACGACTCGATTTCCGCGATGAAGTTCGCTTGCGGATTTCGGAAGGCCAATCGGGCCCATTTTCTTTTGGCGTGTTGACCCCAACAATCGTGTTGCCGCGCGATTTGCTGGAATCCAACGTGGCCCACGAGCATGTCATTGCCCACGAACTGGTTCATCTTTGGCGGCGTGATCCGTTGATCGGCTGGCTGCAAACCTTCGCGCAGATCTTCTTTTGGTTTCATCCGGGCGTGCCGATCGCGACAAGGAAACTCAACGAGTGTCTCGAAATCGGTTGCGACGAAGACGCGGTTCGGTTGTTCTGCCTTGATCGACCCAAGTACTCTCGCGCGTTGCTGCACACGATCGAATTACAGTCGTCTGTGGTTTCGGTCCCTCAGTGGGCGCCGTGCATCCTTCGTTCTCAGATCACACACGAGCGAATCTCTGCCGTCCTGTCGCGCAAGGGCGACCGCTATTCGCGCAAATTTCAAGTCGCCATCGCGGTCACATTGCTGTTGCTGCTCTTGCCTTCAGCGGCCGGATCGACGTTGCAGTTCCGGCCCAACCAGATTGCCTTTGCGCCTCCACGCGGGGGCGCAAGTGCTCAGTTAAATTTCTTAGCAGGGAGTTGGGACGTCTTCTACGAAGAACAACGCATCGCGCGAACCGAATTCACTTTCGAAAAGTCGGGGCGAATGCTGCGTGAAGACTGGACGTCGACAAATGGTGCGACGGCCCAGGGCATCACTTTTTTCGATCCCTCGGTCGGAAAGTGGAGAATGACGTTCGTCGATTGGAAGGGTACGATCACCGAGTTGTCGGGCGATTGGCAGCAGGAAAAACTGGCTCTCGACGGCGTGAGGACACACGCGACGGGTGACCAAGGTCCCGTGCGGATGATCCTTCAACAAAGCGGTGAAGACCGGCTCCAGGCGTCCGGCTTTTCCAAGCCGTCCGATGATTGGCAACTGGAGTACACCATTCACTACCGGCGATCTTCTTGACGAGGTGAGATTCCACGTCCGCGAGTCGACTTGTGTAACATGCAGGCGTCCCTCCTCCCAAGAGATCGCCCATGAATCGTTTCGCTTCGCTTTGCATCCTCGTCGTCTCGCTCGCGCCGCTTGCAGCGGCTGAAGTGATTCCCGTCCCCGAGTCCGTCGTTTCGGAGAGGACGGGCGAGAAACCGAGGAACGTTGTCTTCATTCTCTCAGACGACCATCGTTACGACGCGATGAGTTTTATGGGGCACCCGTTTGCCAAGACGCCGCACATGGACGCGATGGCCAAGGCGGGAACTCACCTCAAGAATGCATTTGTCACGACCTCACTCTGTTCGCCGAGTCGTGCTTCGATCCTGACCGGGTTGTACACGTTTCGACACCGCGTGATCGACAACCAGCGATTGGTGCCCGAGGGGACGCTGTTCTTTCCTCAGTACCTTCAGAAAGCCGGCTACAAGACCGGGTTTATCGGTAAGTGGCACATGGGGCATGGCAGCGACGAGCCACGACCGGGTTTCGACTATTGGTTTAGTTTTAAAGGTCAGGGCCAATACTATCCGCCGGGCAAGAACTACACGATTAATGAAAACGGAAAACGGGTTCCGCAAGATGGCTACATCACGACGCTGCTGACACGCAAAGCCGTTGAGTTCTTGGAGCGGCAATCGGATGGCGACGAGCCGTTTTTCCTCTATCTCTCACACAAGGCAGTTCACGGCCCCTTCACCCCGGAACCCAAATACAAGGGTTCGCTCGCCGAGGCGCCGTTCGAATTCCCGGAGTCGAGCGAGCTGCTGACGGACAATTCACTGAACCGCCCGCGTTGGTTGCTTGATCAACGCAACAGTTGGCACGGCATGGATTTTCCACTGCACACCGGGACAAGCGCTGAAGTGTTTTACAAGAGTTACTGCGAAGCGCTCCGCAGCGTCGACGACAGCATCGGTTCCGTGATCGCACAGCTCAAGAAGATGGGAATCTACGAGGACACGCTCGTGATCTACATGGGCGACAACGGCTACATGTTCGGCGAGCACGGGTTGATCGACAAACGCGTTGCCTACGAAACGTCCAGTCGTGTCCCGATGCTGATGCAGTGCCCAGCCATCATCAAAGGCGGCAGTGTCGTCGAAGAAGTTGTCGCCAACATCGACATCGCGCCGACGATCATGCAGGCAATGGGACTCAAAAAGCCGCCTCATATGGACGGCAAGAGTTTTCTACCGTTGGCCCTCGGCAAGTCGATTCCCTGGCGCGACTACTTTCTGTACGTGTACTACTGGGAACAAAACTATCCGATGACGCCGACGCATTTTTCGTTGCGTGGCGACCAGTACAAGTACACCACCTACTACGGCCTTTGGGACACCGACGAATTGTTTGACATCCAAGCGGACCCCAAGGAACAAAACAACCTGATCCATGACCCCGAGTACGCAAAGACCAAGGATCAGATGCAGCGAACGCTGTACGCGATGATGGATGAACTCGGTGGGATGGCGATCCCGCTGAACCCGCCCCGCGGACGTCAACAGAACAAGCGTCTTCGCGACCGGGGTGGCGCCGAGTCGGCGGATTTTCCAAAGGCGATGGTGGTCGATGAGCCGCTGCGAAAGGAACTGAAATAGGCAACCGCCGTCCGACCACAAAATGCGTCACACGCGCGACGCTTCGAGAACTCCGACAGAACCCAAAAGTCGATGAAAAAGCTGCTGCTGACATTATTGGTCCTTCACTATCCAGCGTTGGCGTGAAGAGCGTTGTCTCGCTCGCGGGCGAACTCGACGGAGGCTCGATTGGCGCTTGAGCCGAAGTCATCGCTGG
>JBCBLJ010000090.1:0-15933 GCA_038520195.1 Planctomycetota bacterium | reverse complement strand
TTCGGGGCAACCCTCTTCGATCCAAGCCTTGAAGAGTTCTTTTGATTCGGCGGGCAAATGCCTAGCGTTTGAGAAATCTCCGACGCTTGGGTCGGCATGCCAAGGCGGCATGCGGCCGTCTTCCATGGTTTCCAACATGGTTTCGGCCCACCCCACGACTTCGGCATAGTCGCTCATTTGGAAAGGCCCGATTTCGCCGTCTCGATGACACTCAATGCAGTGACTTTGCAGCACCGGCAAGACGTCACGGTAGTAGGTGATGGAAGCATCGGAACTCGGCGAGGACTTTCTCGTGCGACCAATGACGCACCCGAGTGCTGAAGTCTCTTTGACAGACACGGACTTGCCTGCGAGAAGCTCCTCGATCGCTATTCTCAAGTCTTCTCGAGTCGCCGACGCCCTGGCAACGCTCGGCGCGAACTGGTCGTCGATGCGGCCGTGATACCGCGTCTTCAACTCCCGATCCAGCAAAAAGACCTCCGGCGTCCGTCGGGCCCCAAACTGATCGGCGACAAGATGGCCTTTGTCAAACAGGATCGGGAAACTGACTTTGAGGGAGTCGGTGTACTCCTGAATGTCACGGAGCGAGTCCTGACTATTGCTCATGACTCCAACGATGCGGACTCCCCTATCCTCAAACTCATTCTGCATCTTGGAAAGGATGGATGCATAGGCCTTTGCCATTGGGCACTGCGTACCCAAGAAGCAGACAGCCGTTGCAATCGCGTCGCCAGCCTCAATCGCGACAGTTTGCCCCTTGCTGTCTGGCAATTGAAAGCGGAGTTGCTGGGCATTCGTTTGCGGCTGAGCGATCAGCGCTAGTGTGAAGGCGATGAGGAGCCCCATCAGGCGAACTAAAGCGCGTTTCATGTTGGTTTCGCGAGCAGACGCGGACGGTTGGCATACTTGAAAAACGTTTGCGGCAATCCGGAAGCGCACGTGCGTTGGCGTACGAGCCGGATCATAGATTCAAACCTGGGAACGCCGCGAAGAACGCGCGCCGCTCAAACGCTTCGACATGCATTCGATTCAGCAGGTTGGGACGTCTTGAGGTCCTTCCTGACCGATTGCAAAACGGGCTTTCGCACCGCCGGAACGCCATTCTTCGGGCGTCCTAACGTCAGGCCGCCGTTCTACCCGGCAAGGAAAATTGCGATTTTTGAAACCCATTGCCCGTTCGGGCTTGACCTGAAATCGGGCCGCCACTTGGAGAAGGGCCAGAGCGCCCGATGCTCCGTCGTACTGGAGATATGAGCGGTCTGCGCATCAATGATGCCCGTCAAAACACTGCGTTTTTTGCGACCCGTGCCTTTTTGTTCGCGTGGTGGCGGCTACCTAGGCCGGTTTGCGAGCACGCTGAAGGATGCGACGGATGACGTCGTAGGGACAGCCCCACCGAGGGGGCGTTGGGAATTCGTTGGAAAACCTGCGGACGCCGGCATTCTTTTGCAGGTAGTGATCAAGGGTAAAGCGTCAGCATGCACGTTCGTGTGGTGCAGGGCAGGCAAAGGTTCCAACGCGAAACCGGAACGAAAGCCTTCATTAGAAAGATTGGCGGAGTGAGATGATTGCGATAAATCCGACAAACGAGAGCCCCTCGAGCGACGGCGTCACTCTCTGGCTCGAGGCGGTCGCGGCGGGGGACGAAGACGCCAAGGAAGAGCTGTTCAAGGCGACGTACGCGAAACTGCGTGATTTGGCCGGCTTTATGATGGCCCATCAAGCTTCGGGGCACACCTTGCAGGCGACGGCGCTTTTACACGAAGCGACGCTGCGAATGATGGGCGGAAGTTCCCTCGAACGGATCGCCGACAGCCATCACTTCTTTGCGACCATTGCGCAGGCGATGCGCTGTGTTCTCGTCGATCACGCTCGAAAGCGAACGACCGCGCGTCGGGGCGCCGACTTCCAACGTCACGATCTTGATGTCATTCTGCACCATCTCGAAGACCACAATCGAGTGGATCTCCTCGAACTGGATGACGCACTCGAAAAACTCAAGGAGTTCGCGCCGCGACAGGCAGAACTCGTCAACTACCGATTCTTCCTGGGGATGAACTTCCAGGAAATTGCCAAACGCCAAGGAGTTTCGATCACGACAGTGGAAAGAGACTGGCGTTTCGCGAGGGCTTGGTTGGCAAACCAGTTGACGACCCGTTGAGCTGTGTGGATGAATCCGACGACTTTGCGACGTCAATGGTGCTGATTCGAAACGCTTGATGGTACAAGGCTCACGATGACAACCGAACGCGAGCAGCAGGTGCAGTCTCTCTTTTGCGAGGTGATCCAGGTCGACATCTCTCGCAGACACTCCTTTCTCGAAGAGCGTTGCGGTGACGACGCCTCACTCAAGTCAGCCGTGCTGAAGCTGCTTGAGCAAGATCAGCAGCTCGGGGAAACAGCCTTTCTGGAAGCGTCACCCGCAGGGATTCCACAGCTCGTCCACGAAGACTTGTGCGGCAATCAGCTTGGCGCGTTCAAACTGATGAAACACCTCGGCAGTGGCGGCATGGGAGAGGTGTATCTTGGTACCCGAGACGATGAGTTTAAGCAGCAAGCCGCTGTCAAAGTGATTCGCACTGGGATCAAGAGCGAAGCCAGCGCAGGGCGGTTCCGCAAGGAAATGCAGTTTCTTGCTGCCCTCGGAAGGCACTCAGGCATCACCAATATTCTGGACGCAGGCGTCACCGATTCCGGGCAGTGGTTCATCGCCATGGAGTACGTCGACGGCCAGCCCATCAATCAGTACTGCGATTCAAAGCGTTTGGGAATTCGAGATCGCTTGCGTTTGTTTTGCACCGCCTGCGACGCAGTGCAATTTGCTCACCAAAACGCAGTCTTGCATCGGGACATCAAGCCAAGCAATCTGCTCGTGACGGATTCCGGTGAACCCAAGCTGATTGACTTTGGTGTGGCAAAGTTAATGCTTGATCAAGACGCGCCAGAGACCTCGAAAGACCAGACACAGCATCAACCCATGACGCCTGGCTACGCGAGCCCCGAACAGCTCGAAGGCCAGCACGCGACCACCGCTAGCGATGTTTATGCACTGGGTGTGATCCTGTATGAATTGCTGGTCGGCCACCTACCTCATCCGTTGGCTGGCTGTTCGCTTGCGGAAATGGTCCGGCTTGTTTGCGATACCGATCCAGCCACACCGAGTCGCACCGTAACGAGCGTCGCCAAAGAACGCGGTGGCGATCGACTGACCAACGGTTCCACCGGTGTAACCAATCCACAGCAGCTTGCCGAGTTTCGTGGACTGACATCAAGCCGTTTGCAAAGCGAACTTCGCGGTGACCTGGACCGAATTGTCATGAAAGCTGTCGATCGCGAGGTCGATCAACGCTACGCGACGGTGGAGCAGCTGACCGCTGACATCGAGCGTTATCTTTCCGGACATCCGGTGAAGGCTCAGCAAAACAGCTTTGGCTATCGAGCCAAAAAGTACATTCGTCGCAATGCGTGGGGCGTCACAGCGGCTGCCGCTTTTGTTCTGCTGCTCGTTGGCAGCGTCGTCGTGACCTCGCGACTGGCGTTCGTTGCCAACCAATCCGCCAAAGCAGAACGCGAACAGAGAGTGCTAGCCAGCCAGGCCGCAGACGCCGAACGAGAACAACGCTTACGTGCGAACCAGCTTGCCGAAGCCGAGCGGCAGCAGCGTCTATTGGCAGAGAAACGTGAAAAGACGGCGCACAAGACTGTCGACGTGTTTAATCAGTTGTTGATATCCTCCAACCCGCATTTTTCGACAACAACAAAGGTCTCCGCAAAAGAGTTGATCGAGAGTTTTGCCAGAAGTCTCAACGCCAAGACGGTGGAGGATCCGGTGATTGAAGCAAGGTTGCTGCAGTCGCTCTCTTCAGCATGCATTGGTACAGGCGACTACAAAACCGCCCACGAAAAGATCCAGCAAGCGATTGAGTTGTTCAAGGAACAGGTTGGGGAAAACCACTTTTTCACGGCAAGTGCAATGCTTCGCAGCGCTCAGAATTTTCTTCTGGATTCTAAGCTCGACCTGGCGAGGGAACGTTTTGAAGAAATCATCACGATCAGTGAAAAGGCTCTGCAAGAGGGAACGACAGAACTTGATTCGAGTTGGAACATTCTCCTCTGCAATTCGCTGACGGGAAAAGCGGAAGCAGAGATGAGACTGAGTCACCTTGATGAAGCGGGTGGACTGATCGAACGGGCTCTGCCGCTGTTGCGATTTCTTGATTCCGACGAACAAGCAAGCCAAACTGGCCGACTGAAAACCTACCAAAGCGTCGTTCGTATTGAAAAGTTGGTCAAACAGAACAAGATCGACGAAGCCATTCCGATTGCCGAACAGCAATACAAACGAACCTGCGAGCAGTTTGGCGAGAACTCGATTCAAGTGGCTGCGGATGTTGACCAGTTGGCAAGGCTTTTCACGATGCGAGGTCGCTTTGATGACGCGAAGAGATCGCTTCACAAGAGTCTTGAGGTGGTTCGAAAGCACTTCGGCGACGTGCATCCAGAAACTCTCACTCGCGAGATGAGAGCTGCTAAGTACACGTACTACGCGAAACGTTACGCCGAGGCGGAGCCTCATTTTCGCGAATACGACTCCATTCATCGCAAACTCAATCGGCACGAGGGTCGCCACCATATTCAACTACTTCTGTGGTGGGCGGATTGCCTGCGAAAGCTGGAAAAGCAAAACGAAGCTAAACAGATCTATGAGCGCTGCCTCGACTTTTCTGTCCAGGCGGATGGGGAAAACCACGAGACAACTCTGGAGCTCAAAAAGAGGTTAGCCGAGGTGGCTACTGTTTCAGATGACAATCCGAAAGAGGCAGAGTGAGACAAGTCGGGTCGAAAGACATTGGTCGTCCAAGACATAGGGAACGGATCACTGAGCTCACGCAAGTGTCTTTCGTCCTTCGCGATCTTGTCATTTTTTTTCTTGTGATTCCGGCGATCGCAGCAACGGCGATGCTGGCAATTTCCTGGGAAGGACGATCGAGAAGTCCTGCGGTTTACTGGATGGCAGCTTGTTTGAACGGATCGACTTTTTCGTGATCAGACACTGGCTGGGGCCTCTGCTGGTCGTCAGAGCCTTTATCGGGGCATGGCTCGCAAAATCGGTTGTCGCGATCTTTACCGTCACCAACTCGCTAACTGATATCCTGCTCAATCGTCGTTGTTTCGGGTGAGGTGGCCGCTGCGTCCGATCGCTAAGAGCAGCCACAGCATCATGGCCATGCTGCCGATCACTCCGATCAATCCGAACAGGCTGATCGGTTCCATCTCAAGCAACCAGGATGAGACGCGGAACATCGGCGGCACTTCTTGGGCGAGCATCAGCGAAGACCCCAGAAAGAGCGCGCTGGCCATGACGCCGAGCACCAAACGGTTGATCGATGGATTCAGTCTTTGGTGCTCCAGCGTCACACGGGTCTCGCCTCGACGGACCATCTGCATCAACGACACCAGTTCATCCGGGGCAGCCTCGAGAAAGTTCTCCGCCTCATGATAGATGCGTTGGACTTGTCGAATCCGGCGCTGCGGACTGAGCCGACGAAGCATCGTTTTCTTGGCGAGCGATTGAATCACGTTGAGCGAATCAAAACTCGCACCCAGTTCGCTGAGTGTCCCTTCGAGGGAAATCAGCATTTTCAGTAGCAGCGCGGATTGGTTCGGTAACTTGATCGAGTGCTTGTGCAGCACCTCGGTCAGCGCGTTGAGCGCACCGGCGAGGTCAAAGTTGTCCATCGACTGTTTGCCATAGGTGGCGATAAAGTCGGAGACGTCGATGGCCAGCGCTGATTCATCCAGCGTCGCTGGCGCGTCGCCGACTCGGCGAATCAGTCGAATCAGCCGATTTTGATCACCGGCGGAAATCGCGACCAACATGTCTTCGATCGTTTCGCGAAGAGCGTCGTCGATTCGTCCGGTCATTCCGAAGTCGAGGATGCCGAGTCGTCCGTCTTCCAAGCAGAACAGATTGCCGGTGTGGGGATCGGCGTGATAGAGGCCCTCTTCGAAGATCATCGCCATGTAGATTTCGGCGATGGTTTGACTGAACCGCGAACGCACCTCCGAATTGAACGCGGTGAAAGAGGAGCCCACGGCGGCGTTCGCCGAACCGTTTGCTTCCGAAGAATCATGCGTTCCATTTCGATGTGAAGCGGATTGTTCGTGACGCAAACAACTCGCCAGGGACCGACCCTTCAGTTCATCCATCACCAAGACGCGGCGTGTGCAAAGTTCGGTGACGGGTTTGGGCACAACAACGTCCACGCCGCGCCGCTGGATCCAAGCGACAAAGTGTTCAAGTGACTGTCGCTCACGACTGAAGTCCAGTTCGCGGGTGATGATCGGTGCCAGTTGCCGGACCACGTCCTTGGGATTCCAAGCCGCAATGGTATCGACTCGCTCGGCCATCACCGCGAGACCACTGAGAATCTCGACGTCCTGTTTGACGGTGCCCTCGATACCGCTGCGTTGAACTTTAATGACCACCGAACGGCCATCTTGGAGCACCGCGCGGTGAACTTGACCGATGGAAGCCGTCGCCAATGGCTCGGGATCGATCATCCGAAAGTGCGATTCGTAGTCCTGCCCGAGCTCGCGTTCGAGGGTCTCGCGTACGCGGTCGATGCTTTCGGGGCGGACGTTGGCGCGCAGTCGTTTGAGTTCTTCGCTGAGCGCCGGACCAACCAGGTCGGGGCGGGCGGCCAGGATTTGACCGAGCTTGATGAACGTCGGTCCGAGGTCGGTCAGCGCCATGCGGACCCGTTGCTCACGGGTGTACTCCGTCAGCGGCGTGCCACGATGGTCTTTCACCATGCCACGAAACGGAAGGCGGCGGTGTTGACTCATCCAGTCCGCTAACCCGTAACGGCGCAGCACGTTGAGAATCTGTCGCCCACGGCGAAGATTGCGGTACAGCTGCGGTATCGCGGTGATCTTCAAGTCGGATTTGTGCTCGGATGGTTGGGAGACGGATCACGGCGGAGCGGGCGGACCAGCGGCTTTCCGCCTCTCGAACCCTAGGCATTGTATCTGGGCCTTCGGTCGGGCCGCCAAGCGGTCGCGAGACATTTCGCGTTGCATGGGTTAAAGTGATTATCTCATCAACCCGGTTCATGAGCTTCGTCCGCAAGGCGGGAAACTTGGCACGAACCGCGACCCCGCACGACGGAACCGCACTGGATGACGAATCCCTCGCCCCTCGTCAACGGACCGCCCAACCCACCTCCGCCACCCGCGTCCGCCGCTGAAGCCGCAGATGTGGCGGCCGTCTCGGATTTCGCGAAAAAGGTTGTTGCCAATGTGGAGCACGCGATCGTCGGCAAACGCAAGCAACTCGTGTTGTCGCTGGTGGCTTGGCTGAGCGGAGGACACATCCTGCTGGAAGATGTTCCCGGCGTCGCGAAGACGATGCTCGCCCGGGCTTTGGCAAAGAGTATTGGATGCGAATTCAAACGCGTTCAATGCACACCCGACCTTTTGCCAACGGACGTGACGGGAACGTCGATCTTCAACCAGAAGTCGGCGGAGTTCGAGTTTCGTCGCGGACCGGTCTTCACGCAGATCTTGCTTGCCGACGAAATCAACCGTGCGACGCCGCGTACACAAGCATCGTTGCTCGAGGCGATGGCGGAAGGCCGCGTGACGGTCGACGGTACGACTTATGATCTAAAGCCACCGTTTCTGGTGATCGCGACTCAGAACCCGGTCGACCACGAAGGCACGTTTCCGCTGCCGGAGGCACAGCTCGATCGGTTCTTGATGCGATTTAGCCTCGGTTATCCTTCGATGGACGAAGAGATGCGGATGCTGGAATTGCTACAGCATCGGCACCCCGTCGATTCGCTCGCGGCGGTCGCATCGGCGGAGGATCTGGTCTCGGCACAAAAGGAGATTCGGAAGGTGCATGTGGACCCGCGAGTCCGGCAGTATTTCCTGCAGATCATTGATCAAACTCGGAGCAACGGTGACCTGTCTTTGGGTGGCAGCCCGCGTGCGACGATCGCACTCTTTCGATGCGGTCAGGCAATGGCGGCGATTCGGGGACGAGGTTTTGTGACGCCCGATGATGTCAAACGGGTCTTGGCCCCGGTGATGAATCATCGCTTGATTCTGCGCCCCGAGAGTCGGCTTCGCAAAGTCACGACCGAAGGTGTGCTGGATGAGATCGTCAGCGAGATCGCCGTCCCAACGGTCGAAGGCTAAACGCGAACGCGCGTTTACCACATCATTCGCTTTTCGAGGCGGGCACGTTTTTATCCGGCGATTGGCACCCGCTGAAGAGAGATCGCGCCGCAGAACGCGTTCTCTGAGAGTTGGCTCGGTCGGTGCTTTGGCCACGAATTCCACGGTTCAGTGTGAACTCGGGTGTCAGCCACCTCGTGCCGAGACGATGAATTGGTTTTCGCGTGCGGGAAATGCCTGTGGGCCACGCGACTGGGGGTGTTCAACCGATGTCCGCGGCACGTAACCTGAGGGCGTTGGAACGGTTCGCTTCATGGAGTTTTCGGGGGAGTCAGGGTGCTTGAGAACGCGGACAAAAGGGTGGTGCAGGATCCGGGCGAGCGACCGCTCGAGATTCACTCCGATGTCAATGGTCCGATCGCTGAGTTGAGCTTTTTGCGGCGATCGTTGTTGTTCGCCGAGCTGGCGATGATCACGTACAACGATGAAGCCGAAGCGACCATGGCCGCGTCGCTCGCTGGCTTTCCCGATGTGACCTTCTACGACCGGGACGGTTCGCAGGCATTTCGGTTTCGCAATGATTTTGACTGCGTCATTGGATGCAGAGGCACCGAGCCGACAGAATGGAACGACATCAAGGCCGACGCCAACGCGGCAAGCGTTGTGTCGGAGACCGTCGGCCGCGTGCATCGAGGATTCAAAAAAGAGGTCGACGATCTGTGGCCGATGATCGAAACGGCCCTGATGGACAACGAACAGCCGCTGTACTTTTGCGGACACTCGCTCGGAGGCGCGATGGCGACGATCTGCGCCGGACGATGTCTGCTCTCTCATATTCCCAGCAGCCCCATCGAGTTATTCACTTACGGAAGTCCACGCGTCGGTAACAAACGGTACATCAACCACGCGAAGATCGATCATTATCGGTACGTTAACAACAACGATATTGTGACCCGCGTGCCACCGGCCTTCCTTGGTTATCGCCACTGTGGCAGCGAGGTGTACTTGGATCGTAACGGCCGCATCCGAAAACTGGGCTTGGTATCGAAACGTCGAGATCGTTGGCGAGGTTTTGTTCGTGGCCTTCGATCCTGGAAAATCGATCACTTTTCGGACCACTCGACCCAGTGCTACATCGACTCGATCCTGGCCGCCGTCAAAGAAGAAGACGAGAGTATTCGGGCCGGCGGTCAAGCCAAGCTTCCGTCCTCCTACGCCAATGTCGAAAGCTGATTTCGCTACAATGAAGCGACCAATTCATCTCAATAGCTTGCCGCGATGACGACCCAGACGGATTCCGAGAAGCCAACGCACGTTGAAATCGACGGCGTGCGACTCAAACTTGCCCAGTCTTATGAAGCCGAGGGGCGATGGATCGGTCAGGGTGAGATTCTGCAGCAATTACTCGCTTGTTGGATTTCGGTTGACGAAGCAGACCTCCCGCTCACGCCACGGTTAATTGGTGCGCCGGGCATTGGCAAGACTCAACTCGGCATCGCGGCCGCCAAGGCGCAGCAACGTCCGCTGTTCATCTATCAGTGCACGGCCGACACTCGCCCGGAAGACTTGCTGGTGACGCCGGTACTCAGTCAAAACGGTGAGATTGCCTACCACGCCTCGCCTTTGGTCACAGCGATGGTCTGTGGCGGTGTCTGTATTCTCGACGAAGGGAATCGGATGAATGAAAAGTCGTGGGCCTCCCTCGCACCGTTGTTCGACAACCGGCGCTACGTCGAATCCATCGTCGCGGGCATCACGATCAAAGCCGACTCGGAGTTTCGGGCTGCCGTCACGATGAACCAGGACGAGTCGACGTTCGAGATACCCGATTACATCATGAGTCGGTTGCAGCCGACACTCCCGGTCGGTTTTCCGAACAAGCATGACGAAATGGCGATCTTGCAGTATCACCTGCCGTTCGCCGAGCCGGAGATGCTTGCGATGACGGTCGAGTTTCTGCAACGCTCGCACCAATTGAAGCTCGAATTCTCACCACGCGATGGAATCAATCTCTTGCGTTACGCCATCAAGAGAATCTCGCAAGATCCTGACCACCCGGTGAGTCGCGACCGAGCCTGGCAGGAAGCGCTGCGGCATTGCCTCGGCGAGGAAGCCTTGGACCTAGAAAAACTCTCGAAACGAAAAAGCCGGACGCTTGGCGGTGATGCCGTCCCGCTCGGACTAGCGGATCTGTTTTTCGATCCCGAAGATCCGATGCACCCCGATCGCGAACAGGACGAGGACGACGACGAATTCAATGTCTGATTCGCCGGTTTCACACCCGATCGTCCGCGCAGAGAAGGATACCAGCAAGACGCCGCCTCGAACCGTTGCCGTGATTGATATCGGGGCAACCGCGATCCGGATGGCGATCGCGGAACTCGATGGTCAGGGAACCGTTCACACCTTGGACCAATTGATTCAGCCGATTCAACTCGGGCAAGAGACCTTCGAAACGCGACGGCTGTCACGAAAGAGCATTGAACGGGTCGCGACGGTCCTGGGGCAGTACCAACGCGTATTGCTTGAGTACGGAATCGATTCGTCGGCCGACGTACGCGTTGTCGCAACCAGCGCGGTGCGCGAAGCCGGCAATCGAATGGCGTTCAGCGACCGAGTCTTTACGGCGACCGGATTGCACGTCGAAATCATCGACGAAGCGGAGGTGAATCGCATCACTTACATGGCGATCACTCCGCAATTGTTGACGCACAAAGATCTAGCCAATGGAAAGGCGATGGTCGTCGAAGTCGGAGGTGGAAGTACAGAGGTCTTGATCGTTCGCAGCGGCAACGTCCTCGCCAGTCACTCCTACCGGCTCGGTTCGCTGCGGATGTTGCAATCGATCGATCAGGCGCGTTCGGTCTCCGACCGCGGCCGCGCGTTGATGGAGAACCAGATCAATCGATCCCTCACGCACCTCGGCGAACTCGTCAGCTCGGAGGCTCAACTCAATCTCGTGACCGCCGGCGGCGACATTCGACTCGCGGCGCGACTCATTTTGGGTGAATTGCCCAGCGAGGGTCTCGTCCGGATCGACACCGGAGAACTCTCCAAGCTGTGCGACCGGGTGCTGAAGCTCTCCGAGGATGACATCGTCGATCAACTGGGTGCTACTTTCGTCGAAGCACAAACACTGAGTCCCGCGCTGCTGTGCTATACGATGATCGCACAGCACTTTGGCCTCAGAGAGTTCTATTTGAGCGACACGAACCTCCGAGACGGCCTGCTGAACGATATCGCCGCGGGAGGTAGTTGGACCGCCGAGTTCCGGAATCAAATCGTTCGTTCGGCATTGTCGCTCGGACGGCAGTTTCATTTTGACGAGATGCATGCGCGCAGCGTCGCGGAACTCTCGCGGCGGTTGTTTGATCAACTAAGGGAGGTCCATCGACTCGATTCGCGTCACGAAGTGATCTTGTATGTCGCCGCGCTGTTGCATGAAATCGGAATGCAGATCAATGTTCGCAGCCATCACAAGCACTCCCTCTATATCATCAAGAACAATGAGCTGTTCGGGCTTTCACAAGCCGAGTTGCTGCACGTCGGACTCGTGGCACGCTACTATCGCCGCGCTGCACCGCAGCCATCTCATGCCGAGTTTATGTCGCTCGACCGGGAAACGCGGGTGATGGTCAGCAAACTCGCGTCGATCCTTCGATTGGCGACCGCGTTGGACGACACCCGCACCAGTCGAATTCGTGAGGTCGAGTGCATCCGCGAAGAGAAGCGACTGATCATTCAAGTCCCCGGCATTCGAGATGTCTCCATCGAGCAGATTGCGATGAAGCAGCAAGCGGGGCTGTTTCGGGACGTCTTTGGGTTGCAAGTGCTGCTCCGCCCCGGAGACGCGTAAGCGGGGCACCGGAGCGCGGCTCGCGAGCGGCACTACGCAAACAGGCTCGCGATCGGTGTACCGCCGTCGGTGATCGGGACCGGTCGATCTCCATCCAGAAGCGATTTTCCGGGGTCGATTCCGACGGTAGCGACGACGGTGGCGAAGAAGTCCGGGACGGAAACGGGGTCGCTCACAATTTGTCTGGAGAGTTCATCCGTCTCTCCGTAGCCGCCGCAGTGTTTCAACCCGCCCCCGGCCAAAACGCACGTGAATGCAGTGCCCTGATGTCCGCGTCCCCCGCCGCTGTCGAACTCTGGTGGCCGCCCAAACTCGGTCGTGATCACAATCAGCGTTTTTTCCAACAACCCACGAGACCGCAAGTCATCGATCAGCGCCGAGACGGCGCTGTCCATCTCGGCGATCAGCTTGTGCTGGTCGACGATGCCTTCGTTGTGGACATCCCAACCGGAGCCGTTGAGGAAATTCAAATTGTGCGACACTTCCACAAAGCGAACGCCGCGTTCGATCAACCGACGGCTGAGCAGGCAACGGTGACCGAATTCGCCCCCGTATTGGTCTCTTAGTCCACCTGGTTCGCTCGCGAGGTCAAACACGTTGCCAAATGTGGGCCCGCTTAACCGTAGACTCCGCGCGATCGTGTCTCGGTAGTCCGCCCGGCGAACCGACGGAGACTCTTCGGGACCTCGCATTTTTTGGAGGTAACGTTCACGCCTCGCCTGACGGGACTCGCTGATGCTCTCGTGTCGTGAAAGCCCGGCGGGTCCCTCGTTGGTGTTCGTCAGATACAAGTACCCGTGTTCAGCTCCCAAGAATCCCGGCCCGCGCGTCACATTTGGATAGCCGATCAAAACGTAAGCGGGCGCGTCCTCGGTCAACGCACCGCGTTGATGGGCGACAAGCGAGCCGATCGAAGGATACGTGACAGTGCCGCTAATCGAGCGCCCGGTGTGCATTCGATTGGTCGCCGCGGCGTGTTCGTCGATCACGTCGTGGTGGACCGTTCGTACCGCCGTCACCTGCTCCATTCGCTTGGCGAGTCCGGGAAGGTGTTCGCAGACTTGAATTCCCGGGACGCTCGTCTCAATGGCATCGTAATACGAGCCAGCCTTCTTCGTCGCTGGGTCGCCGCGGCGTTTTGGGTCAAACGTATCGATCTGTCCCATACCGCCGCCAAGCCAGATCGAGATCACATGCTCCGCTTTGCCGGACGGCATCGATGAATCCGAAAAACCTCGCGTTGTCGAGGCAAAGGCTCCGGCGGCCAAAGAAGTGGCGATTGCGTTTCGTCGAGTCGGCAAGGGGCGTTTCATAGAGACCTTTCCTGATGCGTTATGGCATCCAAATGAACTCGTCGTGGTTGATCAAACTCCAGACGAGATCCTCGTAGCGTTCTCGCCAATCCTGGTTGAGTCGTGGATCCGCCGGAGGCCCCACGCGAACACGACGTTCGTTCTCCAACTGAATTTCGTTTGCCCGAGGGCGAAGGTGATTGAACCAATGGACCAACGGCAAGGGCGCCGGCGGTGCCGGAACGGAGCGTTGATTCGGGGGGACGATTCGGCCGTCAAAGCCGTTTTTCAACTGATGGCTGAAGAACGACTGTTCGTCGGCCGTCGGGAATCGCGAGAGGAATCGCACGAAGAGTTCATTGACGAGCGATTGCGGTGACTCTGTTGCAACCGCGATGTCCGCCAACTCACTGCCGACGGACGCTCGCGAGAGCGACTGCACGAGTACGCCGTTGGCGAGAATGCCCGGCTGCAAGACGGTCGCTTCGGTCATACGCTGGTGAACCGCTTGTTGCCGCGACCCACTCCAACCGAAGGCTTCCAAAACATCGGCGATCGCTCGCGCCTTCGGTAACGAGAGACTCGGTCGATCGCGTTCATTGTTGAGCGTCGCCATCATCCAGGCTCGGGTGGGACGTCCCAGCGTCAATCGATTGGACAGGGCACGACGGCCGTCATGGACGAAAGTCAATTCCTCCGAGTCCATCTTGGTGCCGGTGGTGACGTAGAGCGAATCGACGACCTGCTCGGCGCTCAAACGTCTTTGGGTCGGGGCTGCAAAGAATCGACGGGTTGGATCCGTCGAGGAGGCACGGTCGACGGCCCGGCGCGCATAGAGCTCGCTCGTGAGCACGAGGCGAAGAACATGTCGAATGTCGTATTCGTTGGCCACCAATTCGGCCGAGAGCCACTGCAACAGGTCAGCATGGCTGGGCGCGTCGTGTTCCCAATCGTGCAGTGAATCGACAATGCCCTGTCCGATGAGGCGAGCCCAAAGACGGTTCACGACCACGGCCGCGAATCGCGTGTTGGACGGCGCGGTGATCCGTGCGGCGAGTCGCTCGCGCGAGTCCTTGGGGTGCTGTACCAACGACGCGATTTCGCCCGGTTCGACTTCGCCGGTCCAACGTCCTAGTGTCCATTCGGGGCGGACCGACGCATCCGGCGCCAGTGTCACCTCAATCAACGATTGCCGAGGTTGGCTTTCGAAAAAGGCGGCGGGGACACGACTGCTTTTGGGGACGGTGATCGGCTTTCGTTCGAGCATTGCCGCCATCGAAAACAGATCCGACTGCGTCGATCGGTGAAAGGGTGCATCGTGGCAGCGGGCGCAACCCAATTCGATGCCCAAAAACGCGCCCGCCAAAAGGTGCGCTTTCGCCGCCATCGGGACGTCGTTTTCTCCCGCCAACCCAAACCCCGCGCTCCCGCCGGTATGAGCATCGCCGCGCATCAGGATCAACTCGGTCACAAGACGATCGATTGGCTTGTGATCCAGAAAACTGTCGTGCAGGAAAAAGCGGAACGGTCCGGTCGAGTTCAACGACTTGTTCAGCAGCGTCGGATTTTCCGCAAGCCGATCGAGCCAGTCGGCCATCAGATGGTCCGCGTGTCGATCATCGTCGAGCAGTCGATCGACCCAACGCTCGATGACGAGCTGTTGCTTTTCGCGTTCCAGATCGGCCAAAAACTCTCGGACATCGTTCAGCGTCGGCGGGACACCGACGGTGTCCAGAAACAATCGCCTCAGCAGCGCGGTATCGCTCAAACGCTCGGTCGATTGGAGCGAGACCGGATCGATGGCTTCTTGCGGCCATACCGCGCCCGAGTCGATCCAGCCAGCGATTGCGCTGATCTGTTCAGCGTTTGGACCATCACCGTCCGGTGGCATTTTTTGGTCCGGGTCATCGCTTTGCAAACGTAAGACAAGCTCACTCTCGTCCGCGCTGCCCGCTTCGACTGCCGCCCAGCCCGAGTCTCCACCGGCGAGCATTTCTTCAAGCGAATCCAAACGAAGCCCGCCCTTGGTAGCCTTACCGTGGCAGCGAAAGCAGTGCTCTCGAAGCACGGGTAGTACATCTCGATGCAACGTCGTGTCGACCGGACGGTTGTCGTGGTCCGCTTGCTCCGCTTTTGCAAGGTCGATCTTTCGTCTTAGGAAGGCATCGATGGGATGCTCGCCTGGATCGACGCGAGGAACGCTCGGTGGTGGGTTTGCTTCAACCCAACGGCGAGCCAACTCGTGGCGAGACTCCCAAAATGCGTCCTGTGACGCGGCAAGTTCGCGACGCTGTTCGCGCTCCAAACTCAAGAGTGCGGCTTCGATCGTCGCGAGCTGTTCGGCCGCGTTTTCCTCGCGCAACGACCTTTCGTGCTCCGAGGACCAGCCGAGCACATTAAACGAACTGCGATCGGAGGATTCGATGGCGACGCAAACCTCGCCCGTTTCGACTCGTCGATTCGGCCCGCCGACCATCAATTCCAGAACGATACGACAACGCTTCGTTTTGCCGGGGCCTTCGATGGTGTGCTCGACGAGGACTTCCTGCTGTCGGTACCCGCGAACGCGAAGTCCCGGCAGTGGTGGAGTTGCGAGCGGCG
>JBCBLJ010000419.1:0-7137 GCA_038520195.1 Planctomycetota bacterium | reverse complement strand
CGCGTCATCGAGTGGCTCATCGATCGGGATACGTCCGGTGAACTCGTTCCACTTCGAGGCAATCACGAACTGATGATGCTGGCTGCCCGCCAGTCCGAACGCCACTACGACGAGTGGATCTGATGCGGCGTGCCTCGACGTTGACGCCAGCATCTGCTGGCAATCGAATGAGTCTGGCGCCACTCGGCGCTTTTGGCTCGACGAGGGACCGCCCGTCGTTTGACCCGATGAGCTCTGGTCAAGTTGCTCGGAGTGGCGCTGCGACCAGCTGGTTTGGAAAGCAACTCAAGTCCCACAAACAATTGGCGCCTGTTAATGGAACGTCCGCTTTGATGTAATGCGGGATACGGCCGAGTTCCTCGGACCTCCCGAGCATCGAATTTGCGGTTGCTTTCCCGATGCTAGGCCTTAACCGTTCCGATCGCCTGAAGCGTTCGCGGACTCTATTTTCCGAGGCTGTCTGGCAGTTGATCACAAGTCTTCATGGGAACCAGTACTCATGGCCGAACCTCTTGGTGAAGCGCCGACACGTTTGCTCGCCGCGTTGATGGATGGAGATCGCGAAGCGGCGTGGCACGCGATCCAGGCCGGCGACGACGTCAATGCTCGTGATCCGCGTCCAATAATTGGCGACTTTGTAACGGCATTACATCTAGCCGCCTTGCAGGGTGATCCGCTTTTGATTCGCGAGTTGATCAGTCGCGGCGCTGATATCAACGCACAAAGTGGATGCGGACAGACACCTCTGTGGTTGGCATGCAATGGGGGGCAGGTAGACGCGATCAAGGAATTGCTCGCAAGCGGAGCGGACACCACAATAACGGATCGGGAGGGCTATCACCCGCAAGATCGAATTCCGGGCGCGAGTGTTGCATCGCGAATCACGCTCGAGTGGTGAAACTGTCCCACATGAGACAGGATTGCAAGCCTTGCGGCAAACAGCAACGACCAAAGAGACTCTGATGGGACTTCGCTCCGCTTTTGACTTGATGCTGGCTAAGGACAGCCCGTTGTCGCAGATCGACCAGCTCGTTTGGCAAAGCCTCATTGCCGGTGCTTCTTCCAAAAGGCATCCGTGGAATGAGGGATTTTTCTCCACTGTCGCTCTCGATGCTGTCGGAAACCCCCATCCCCGAACCCGAACTGTCATTCTACGGAGAGCAGATCGACAGTCGCTCACGATCGATTTCCACACCGACTTCCGCTCGTCGAAGGTTAGCGAAGTTGAAAACCAATTTGTATGTTGGATGTTCTACTCGCATGCAACGAAAATGCAGCTTCGTTTAGAGGGGACTGCGCGGATCGTTGATGGCTTCGAAGCTGATCAAGCTTGGTCGGGAACATCAATTCGAAGTCGCTCCGCCTACCTGTCGACTGAATCGCCAGGAAAGATCGTGGAGGACGCGTTGCCACCAGACACCAGTGACCGTGTCGCGTCGCAATCCGAATCGGAGCGTGGAAGAAGTCACTTTCGGATCGTGCGTACCCTCGTGAATCGCGTTGACTGGCTGTATCTCAAGCGCGAAGGACACCGACGCGCGAGGATCGTCTATCAGGATGGGGCGGCAGTCGACTGTCATTGGGTCATACCCTAGCGAATTCAACATCGATCGACGCTCGGAATTCCCTAGAGACATGCAAGCGGACTTCAAATCCACTTCAAAGTGATCGTACGGCATCGAATGCCCGGTGATATTGCCGAGTGTTCGAAGCGTCAGTTTGTATTTCACTCTACTCGGATGACCTTCTTTTTCGTTGTGCCTCGATCCAATCAAGCACGCTTTCAGCCCGGTAAAAGATCTCGGGGGCAGCGTCCATTTCTCCGTTTCGGTCGAACAGATTACCTGGAAAGTGCTGTTCTCGTGAGGCAGGTCAAATCCCTCGACGTCTGTAAGCAGAAATTGGCTGCCGTCGTCCGTACCCGGCTAAACGCCCGAGTCACCCCGGGAGTGTGCTCGAACCTGAAGCCATTCCGCAGCCATGCGTCGAAACCACCCATCTCAACCTCTTTACACAACGCCGAGCGACCGGTTGCAGTCCCCGGAGTTCGCCCTTGCGAGACCGTAGCGCTACCGCGACGTTGCATGCGAAACACGGTACGACTGCCTTACACCGTTGATACGCTCAGTCTTCGATGTCTCGATCTAGCCTATGTTCCTACTCCGATAACCGTTATCGCGTCCCGATCGCCCGTCGCCGTGACTGTGAACTCAACCCGGCGTTGCGGCCGCACCAACCGTTTAGCCGATGCTGGAACGCTCGCTGGTCCGCACCACAATCGGTCCGCCGCTCCTACCCCTCTTGACCGACAATACCGCAGACATCAAGCGAGCGCAACTCACAGCGTGCCTGCACACGACGCCGCGCGAAGCAATCGAAGTCTTTCTCTCTGGGTACCCGCCAGCAAGACAGTGTCTTGCAGTCAGTCGAGTGCCTTTCACGACCTGCGCAATATCAACCACTTGCCTTCACTTTAATCTTCTACCAGCACCGCAAGCGAACCGACACGCCGGATCTTTCCGGTCGCGGGCCACTTAATCTCATCCAGAAAAAGAGACGTTGATATGAACTACACGCGGCTAAGGTCAATGCTCCATTCTTCCGCGATCGCAGACCGTGAGAAAGCGCTGCTGTCTCTCGACCTGCTTTCCCAACATCCCGCTGGGATCGGTGACCATTCCACCGAGGACTTCTATGCAAATGCAGAGGAAGCCCTCGCTAAGCTTGCGGATGCCGATGACCGATTGGAAATGCTCGAGAAATATTTTCCGGCCGAGCCGAATAGCGAAGTGAAACGAAATGGGTCGCTTCACGGCGTGAGCCGCTCATAATCCTGCGAGCGGGTGAGACTTTCCACTGAAATGTAGGGTTGGAGGACCCTGCGCCTGTTGGGGACTCGCTTCTCGCGTGCTAAACCCGGAGTCGAGTTCCGAACTTTGCCGCCCAACCATCGTGCACAAACGCGTGGGTTGCTAGGCTGGCTCCGACAACCCTCGAACGCGCGCGATCGCGGCATTGATTTCTCGCTCTTGCTGATAAAACGCCGACCCGACCTCGGCAAGTTTGCCCAGACGCGTTTTGTCAAGCATTTTTTGGATCTCCAACACGACGCCATCGGAATCAAACGTACTGAGCATACCCTTCAGCTTGTGCAGCGCCTTGGCAGCGTTATCCGCATGGCCATCTGAAACGCTCTTGCGAATCTGTTTGACAACTGTCGTGCAGTCGGGCGCGGTCATGGCAGCCATTTCGCGGAGTAGGTCGATATCGCCTTCGAGGCGTTCGAGCGCCGGCGCAAAATGCTCACGGATTTCTTGATCATTCACCAATCGTTACTCCACTTTCCAGGCGGATCTTGTGAGTTGCGATGCGATCACGCAATTTGCCTCGTGTTATCCCAAGAAGCTCTGCTGCGCGACTCTGATTACCCTCTGTCTCCCGGAGTACTCGGACAATTAGATAACGTTCTGCGTACGCAACCACCTGTGAATACATCTCCTTTGATTTGTCGGCGAATAACCGATCGATCAACTCGGGTAATTCACGTCCGAGGGATAGACGCTGTTCATCATGCACGTCCGTGATCGCGGACTCTCGAAGCATGGGGCCAGCGCGTTGATCTCGTATGTCACTGGGAAGCACATCTGGGGTAAGGACGGGCAAGACCGTGTCCAGCACACACTTGCGAATCACAGCACGCAGCTGCCGCACATTGCCAGGCCAAGAATGACGTTGCAGTAATTCCACCGTCTCTGGCAGCACGCCTTCCAAATCAGGTTTGTTAAACTCCCTCTTGGCTTGGTTCAGGAAGTGCTGAATCAGTAAAGGGATATCACTTGGCCGATCACGAATCGGAGGTAGCTGAATCGTGACGGTATTGAGTCGATACAACAAGTCTTCACGAAATTCACCATCATCAACCATCTCTTCGAGTGGTCGGTTGGTTGCCGCAACAATCCGGACATCAGTCTTGAGTTCGTTATTTCCGCCAATTCGCTCGAACCGTTGCTCTTGGAGGACCCGAAGGACCTTGGACTGCACGATCGATGCCATGTCACCGATTTCATCCAAAAACAGCGTGCCATGATTGCACTGCTCGAATTTCCCAACCCGTCGCGAATCCGCTCCGGTAAACGCTCCCTGTTCGTGGCCGAAGAGTTCACTCTCGAGTAAGTTGTTAGGTAGTGCCGCACAATTGACGGCGAGGAATGGGGCATCGACTCGGTGACTGAATTGAACCAACGCCCTTGCAACGAGTTCCTTACCGGTCCCGCTTTCTCCTCGAATAAGGACCGGAACATTTTGTTTGCTCACTCGTCCGATGGCCTTGAAAACCTCGAGCATCGGAAGGCTTCGACCGATGAAGGGATCGCCCGGTGTCGCCGCAGAATCATTACCCGCGACGATGGCGACAGGAATCGATGCCAGTTCACGTTGCTCGATTGCACGCGCAACGAGCTGTCGTAGATTTGCGACCGCAAGCGGCTTCGCCAAATAATCGTACGCCCCAAGTTGCATCGCCTCAATCACTGAATTACTCGCTGCCTCGACGGTCATAAAAATGACAGGCAACCGTCGATCATGCTCATTTAACTCGCAGAAAACCGCGAGACCGCTCCGATCGGGGAGCATGATGTCCAAGAGCACCGCATCGAAACGCTTTGACTTCGCCAAGCTCGCGCCTTCATCGCCCGTTGTTGCGGTAGCGATTTCGCAAACCCCTTCGAGGGCCTTGCGGACAAGTAGAAAGACTGATCGATCATCGTCGATCACGAGGACGGTCGGTTTGGATTTGTCTTGGGGCACGATTTCGTTTTCTGAGTTGCTTCCGTCAATTCGCAGCGAACGCAATGGCATCTGGGGCGAAGACCTTTACGGCCGTCCCTATTATCGGTTGCTTCTTGGATTTCGGCCACAACCTCTAGCCTAGCCGCCCACCCCTACACGTGAAGCATCAGATGTCCATTGGCATGGGGATTGCATTTCTAAAGGGAGATCGCTCGAACACTGGAGATACACGAATTTATGTCTCGTAATGAAATCGGCATCGGGAGGACGGTAGGACCCAGCGGAGTATTGGATTCCTGCGACAGGGGCTCCACAACGCGAGCAGAGGGGAGATACACCCGCGCTGCGGTGGTGACCTCCAACCAACCGCGTCAGGCAATGGTTGCTGCCCGCGATCGCAGACGTGTTCGCCCTGGGTTGTCCACGCAGGGGGCGATGGCCGCAATTCGATCAACTTGGCAGCGTAACGATCAACGCACTTTGCGATGCTTTCGGGTCGATTCGATGGATGCGCCGTTGCCATTGCCGCTGAAGAAGGAAAAAGCGGTGAGACGAGGCGAGTTCGTGCTCCGAGCGTCCACGCGCCATGTGTACCACGTTGAGTTGACTGTGTTCTGTAGTCCGCACCATCCGACGTACCAGGCCGCCATCGAGTTGCGGAGTGGTTTTCACCAAGACAAACATCGTGTTGAGCTCGAAGCCGAGATTTTGCGAGTGCTCTCATGTTAGATTCAATTGGGACATGTCTTGTCGTGGATGATGTCCGGGCAGTCCGTCGTCAAGTTTCGTCGTGGATGTCGGACATCGGTTTCCGCAGTCTTGAGGCGATGGATGGGGATTCAGCGTGGTCTCTGATTCAAAACCACGATATCGACTTACTCGTCACGGACATTGACATGCCCCGAACAAGTGGGCTCGACCTTCTACGACTCGTGCGGACGAGCGATTCCGAATCGTATCGCCGCCTTCCGACGCTGGTGATCAGCAGTCTCAGCGATCGCGAGATCGAGTCGATTGTCCGAGAACATCAAGCGGACACATTCGTCTTGAAACCACTCTCGAAAAATAGCTTTGTGGACGCAGCGTTTCGTACCCTTCGACGCTCACCTGCCTGGCAATCCTTCAAGAGCTACATCGAGGGTTCACCTCATGTCTCGCCAAAATTGCGAGAGCTTCATCGCCGAGCAAAGGCGTTGACTTAGCCCAGTGTGAACGGCACACCGTTGAATGCGATTAGCGGGTTGTGCCAAGGTACTTATGCACGAGACGCACAAAGCGCGCTGCATCGATCGGCTTGCTTGCGTAAGCGTCGCATCCACAGTCGAGGCACCTTTGTGCATCGCCGTCCATCGCCTCAGCCGTGAGTGCAATGATGGGTTTTTCGAATCCGCTTTGGCGTAGTCGCTTTGCAACTTGATACCCATCTAGCCTGGGCATTTGCATGTCTAGTACGATCAAATCGAAGGTTTTGCCGGTCGAGACACCGCTCTGAACCTTCTCCATTGCTTCGATACCATCGGAAGCTTCTTCGACAGTTGCTCCAACTCGCGTCAACAGTCGAGACGTGAGGAACCGAATATCGCGTCGGTCATCAACGATCAGGACAGTTGCGTTCAATTGAACCAGTGGTTCATCTGTCCCAATGCGCTCTTCTTCGGAGAAGGGTCCCTTGTCGCTCGGAGTGTCGTTATTTGATTGGCCAATCTGGACAAAGCAGGTGAAGGTGCTACCAACGCCCTGTTCGCTTTGGCATTCGACCCGACCGCCGAGCATGCTCGCTAACCGTTGGCTGATCGCTAATCCAAGCCCCGTCCCGCCAAAGTCACGTGTCGTACCGCTGTCGCCCTGCACGAATGGTTCAAAAAGCCGCTCTTTCTCGTCAATCGCGAGGCCGAGTCCCGTATCGGAAACTGAGACTGCGAAGAGTCTTTGTTCCCCTTGCTCATTGCTACGATCGCATTGGGCCTGAATCCGAACGTATCCGCGCTCTGTGAACTTGATTGCATTGCCAACAAGATTGACGAGAATCTGTTTCAATCGTTTCGGATCACTCTGAATGGTCCGTGGGACTCGTGAGTCGATGTCGAACGAGAGCTGCAGCCCCTTCTCGATCGCACGCACATTCATGATGGAGACAACATCGTGGATCAGGCGGACGGGTTCAAAGCTCTCGCGCTGAACCTCCAACTTTCCCGCCTCAATCTTGGAAAGGTCAAGGATATCGTTGATGATATCTAGCAGAAAAACGCCGTTTCGCTTGATTGTCTTGAGGTTGGAAACCGTCTCGGGGTCACTGACTTTCTCAAGAATGAGGTCGGTGTAGCCGAGGATCGCTGTCATCGGCGTTCG
>JBCBLJ010000597.1:0-5337 GCA_038520195.1 Planctomycetota bacterium | reverse complement strand
TTCCCATCCGGGAATGTTCTCTAAACCGACCAGTGTGTCGCCGTATTCGAAATCACCGTTGAACACGCTCGCCGGCGCGGTGTCGTAGGTGAACTGAGCATGGTCCATCAGGTGCATCTTCTGGTCGCGGCCTCCGATCCGGCTATAAGCATAGCCGATCAACCCACGGCCACTCAGAGGTTCGACGGTCTCATCGTAACCCTTGCCCGAAACCCACCAGTCCGCAAAACGCCAGCGATCGACGGGCGCCCCATTTACTTCATCCGCATCGGGCTTGATCGTTGCGAGGTACCAAGTTGGCACGTCGGCGTGTTCCAGTGGGCTTCCCGCGAGTTGAAGCGCCCACTCGTTGAGCTCAAGATTCACCGCCCCCGGAACTTCCACACCGTTGAAGTCGAGATCGGCCTCGTACAACCAATCCTGACGGTAGAAGTTGTCCGCGTAAACGACGTTGTCGGGCAGGATAAGCTTTTGTATATCGCTGCCGTAGTCGTCGATCGCGCCGAACGGGCCGCGCGCCGGGTGGGGGTCAAGCGTGGTGAAATGGTCCACGGTGACTTCGGGAAAGTGGTGATCGATTCGCTGCACGGCGTGCGTGTTCACCACCGTCCCGCGGCTCGCCCCAATGAAGTGGAGAGGGCGCTGAAGAAGATCGACGGGCTCGCCCACCATCATCAGTGGATCGGCCAAACTCGCGAACAGGTTATCGCCGGCGGCTTCACTCCAACCTTTGTCCAGGAAGTCGTTCGATTCCCAGCTCCAATCGTAGATGAGAACGATCTCGTCATTGGGATCGTTGGAGTTTTCCCGCCAGTTGCCGAAGCCGTCATCGTCGCCGGCGAATCGCACGTTCGGATTCACCCACATTCCGGTGTGCGGGTCACTGATGAAGACGCTACCACGTTCCGTTCCGACACCGTACGCACGCTCAAGAATCGCTTCAGCCATTTCGATCGTGTAGTCTTGCGGTGAACCGTTTTGAGTGCCGGACGCCTGGAAACCGGCGGTGATAATGGTGACACCCGGTGTGAAATCAGCCACGAAATCGTTCGGATTGTAGACCTCGATGGGGACGGTCATCAAATTGTTGGACTCGTCTGATTCACTCACTTCGCTCTCGGAATCGGCCCGCGCAGTGACGTAGTACATTCCGGAAGGAACATCGGGAACCGTGAAGCGAGCCCTTTCGGTGTTGTGGTTGCCCGGGCTGACGAAGAACACCCAGTTGTCGGCCAACTTGGTGTCCAATCCCCACGGCTTGGAGGACCAATAGAAGTCGACGTTGAATCGCCAAGCCCGTGAGTTTCCATCGTTGCCGATGACGGCATGTGTCTTGATCCGTTGACCGGGCGAGGCGATGTCCACCGTCGTGCTGGACTTCACGTGCTCGAGCGAGAGCGAATCGACCGTGAGGTCGGCTCGAGGATCGACGATCGTGATTCGACGAGCAGTCGCAGTGTTGTTGTTGTGCTCGCCCGAACCTTCTGGATTGTCGTCGTCGTAATCTGCGATGGTGCCGACATAGAACGTACTACCGATCGGCGCGTCATGCGGGATCGTGATCCGTCGGCTCTCCGATTTAGAGTTGCCTGCACCGATCCGCCAAACCCACTCTTTGTCGAGTAACTGGTCCGAGCGCGAGATGTAGGAATTCGTGGAAAGCATGACGCCGGTGTGACCAGACTTGGATTGCACAATCCCGTTGTTCTCGACATCAAAGTGAACCCAGATTTTCTGTCCCGGCTCAACCGTATAGTCGCTGAGGCGAACCCCCGAAACTTCGAGGTCCGCAAGAGCCTGGACGTCGTGGACGCGACTCTCGTCCTTTGCATCGCGACCATTCCATGTCTTGTCATCGATCTTGACTTGAGCATAGAGCTCCACGGCGTCATCCGGGCCGTCCACGTAGTCCGCCAAGTCCACGTTCTGGAACGTGTGGTAGTACCAGCGATCTTGTTCCTCGACCTGCAGACTCGATGTTTGAATCATCTTGTCGTCGACACCCGGGTCCTTGTCGAACAGCGCGAGCCGATTCACTTTCCAGGGTCCGGATTTCGAATTTCCCGATAACTTGAAGCGAACATCGATGTCGACAGGCTCGTCTGAAACGAGCTCATCGGGCGGAGTCAAGAGCTGAACGACAGCGGCACCATTGGCGAATAGCTTGCGATGTTCCAGCTTTTCGATGCGTGGACCGAATTGAGTGTCTTTGCGATTCTTTTTCCGTCGAGCCATCCCATTTCTCCTCTTGTGTTCGAGTGACGACTTTTGCCTGTCGCAAATCGAAGCGAGAAGTCGCGGAGAAACGGCTCACCAAAGCGTGGATATTTTGAAGGACCGCGATTCCCAGTATTCAAAGGGCGCGGTTCAACGTCGTCACGTCTTACTTAGAATCGCGGTCGCCCGCTCTCTCTTGCGTTTGGTCAGCTGTGGCTGGTCGCACTCCAGAGACCGCCGAATCGCCTTCTGTGCCAGCTCGAGTTCGCCGGATTGGAAAAGCACGAGACCACGGTTGTAGTACGCCCACGCATTGTTGGGGCAAAGGCGAACGGATTCTTCGTAGTCTTGTCGAGATTCGTCCATGCGGTCGATCCCGGCCAAGGCGAGCGCCCGACCGTTGAGCGCAAAGGCGAGCACTTGTGACTGCCCCAATTCGCGACTCTTATCGATGGCGCGATCAAGATCATCCAGCGCGTCACGATGCTCACCCATCTCTGCTTGCACCTGACCTCGGCAATTCAAAAGGTCAGGATCGTCGGGGGTCATTTCCAGCAACCGCGAATAATCGTCGAAGGCTTCTACGAATTGCTCGCTGTACCAATACATGTAGGCTCGAAGTCGATAGCCCTCCGGTGCATCCGGCGAGGACTCAATGACATCGTTCGCGACGTCGATGGCGTCGTCATATCGTTCCTGAGTTTCGAGCCAACTGACTTTGGCGTGAACGGCCTGTAGGTCCATCGCTTCGGAGTGCTCCGGAGCGATTTCCTTGACCTGTTCGAGATCGCGATCTGCCGCCGATTCGTTACCGAACATTTGGTGTGCGTAGGCGCGTCCCGAATAGGCTTGCGGATCGTCGGGATGCTTGGCGATCAGATGTTCGTAGTCAGCGAGAGCTTCTTGTTGCCGCTTGAGTTGCAACAGCAATGAAGCGCGTCTCAGCCTCGCATTGTCATAGTCGCCCGCCAGCTCGAGCACTCTGTCAAAATCTTCCAACGCATTTTCCGGTTGTTGGCGATCGACCAAATAGCAACCCCGGAAGTAGTAGAAGTGCTCGTTCTCCGGCTCGAGCTCGCAAGCGCGATCGTGATCGCGACGAGCGTTTTCAAACTCTCCCAGTTGCGCGTAGGCGAAGGCGCGATTGAGGTAGTGTCCGCCGGTGTCGGGCTGTTTCTCAATCAAATCCGACTGCTCGGCGACGGCGGATTCGGGGTCCTCATTGAGCCGATGAACCAAAGCGAGGTGGGCGCGCGGGTCGGCCCAATCGGGCGCGTACTCACGGGCTTTTTCAAAAGCTTCCATCGCCGTTTCCAACTCGCCCTCTTGCACACTCAACATGCCGCGAAGATGACACGCCGCAGGATTCTCTGGGTCAAGTTCCAGCGCCTCGTCACAATCCAATCGGGCGAGTCCAAGCTGTTCCGTCGAAGCGTACGCGGCGGCACGAGCCAGATAAACCAGAGGCAGTCGGCAACCAAGTTCGATCGCGTGGCTGCAAGTCTTGATCGCCTCGTCGTAGTCCCCCATCAATTGCTGCACGCGTCCGCGGAGTCCATGACCGACCTCCGATTCCGGTTGCATCCGCAAGATCTGATCGCAATCCTCCATCGCCAACTCAAGTTTGTTGATCGATGCAAAGAAAAGACTCCGATGGATCAATGGATCGATCGAGTCTGGCATGAGCTCGACCGCCCGGGAAAGGTGCTGTTCGGCGAGTGAAGCGTCAACGGCTTCATCGTTCTGATACATCAGCCCAAGTTGCCCATGCGCGTGGCCGCTGTTGGGGTCCAAGACCAACACCGCGTCGAGGTCGTCGATCGCAGCAAGCGGTTGCTCTTGTGTTGACTTGGCGATCGCGCGACGCAGTAAGAACTCCGGTTCGCGGGGAGCGAGTCGACAGGCCACGTCCAAATCCGCTTGGGCCTGAGGCCACGCATCCAGATCGGCGAAGATCTCTGCACGATGAACGAAGAACCAGGATTCTTCAGGCGCGAGCTCGATGCTGCGATTCCAATCCGAAAGCGCCGGTTGTCGGTTGCCCATCACTTGGTGCATCGTCGCACGACGTCCATAAAGCAATCCACAACATGGCTCCAGCTCGATCGCAGCGCTGTACCATTCGATCGCCTTTTTCCAATCCTCGGCGGCCTGCGCCCGTGCGGCCAGAGCGATTCGGCAGCTCAATTCCAACGGCTCGGGAATGAGCTGATTCTGACGTCCGAGGAAGGAGAACTTTGAGGAGGCCCAAGCTCGTGCGACATGGACTGAAGGCTTTGTTTCCGCGCCCGTCAACAAGAACGGCTCGGGGGCTCCCTCGGCATTCGACTCGACGTAATCCACCCAACGTTTCGACCGCTCGTGGTCCGTTTCCAAACGCGCCGGAACGTCTTTTTTCTTTTTCGAACCCGCGCCGGCGGGTTGCGAGAAGACTCGACGGAGAACGTTCATCCATCTTTCGCCGAACCAATCGCGGCGTTCACCGGACGCTCGGAGTGCAACATCCATCATCGCCGCATCGACGCCATCGGTTTGAATCTGCGATTGATACGGACCAAAGGGTTGAATCGGAATTTGATCCGGCGCGCTCAAGCGGACGCGCTGGTACACCACAAAGGCGACGGGCCCATCGATCACTGGAGGTATCGGAAGGGCAGCAATCTCCGATCGCAATTGCGATATTGAATCGGTTTCCACTGCCTGCGGCGATGACTCGAGAATCACGACGGGTTTTCGATCGGGAATCAGCGCACAAGACACCAAAAGCTCGAAGCGACTCGAATCGCCGATTCGACGGACGAACTCGGCGACCTTGGCTTGGACTTCACCGAGAAAGTTGTTCATTGCCGAAGCCGAGACGCGGCCCGTCGTGCCGACTTCGCCCCAGTAGTGCGTCGCGAAGCTCTCGGGAATACTGTTGCTTTGGACTGTGCCAGATACAGGGCTGCTCGACGGCGCGGGTTCACCACGATCGGCGTACTCGCGAAGGGTTCGAAGTGCAGGAACGCGAATCCGATCGCCACAGGCACTGCACTCGACGGTGAGACCGGCTCGCGTTGATCGAACGGATGTGGTCGCGCCGCATGCGCAGAGCACCGCAAACATGTAGTTGTGAATCCA
>JBCBLJ010000372.1:0-7806 GCA_038520195.1 Planctomycetota bacterium | reverse complement strand
TGTGAGGCTGATCCTGCACGTTCTGGTCGTTCGTGTAGGCGTGAACCGTGGTCATCAAGCCAGACTCAATGCCGAACGTGCAGGATCAGCCTCACAAAGACCTGTACCGCGCTCGCGGTGCGTCGCAGAACATCATTCCGACATCGACCGGTGCTGCCAAAGCCGTCGGACTGGTGATTCCCGAGTTGCAAGGAAAGCTGACCGGTATCGCGATGCGCGTACCCGTTCCAACGGGAAGCGTTGTCGACTTGACGGTCAACTTGGCAAAGGACGCGACGGCAGAAGCGATCAACGACGCCATCAAGACCGCCGCCGAAGGCCCGCTCAAGGGCGTTCTGTTCTTTGCCACCGATCCGATCGTGAGCAGCGACATCGTTCACGATCCCCACAGCAGCATTTTCGCCGCCGACTTCACCCAGGTGTTGGGGACGAAGATGGCGAAGGTCGTGAGCTGGTACGACAACGAATGGGGCTACAGCTGCCGAACGGCTGACCTCGTCGCTCGGCTGGGAGCGATGCTCTAAGCCGCTTTCGATTAGGTAAAACAACGAACAGCCGGGTCGTCTTGAATCGACCCGGCTGTTTTGATTGGTGTTGGAGACGAAGAATGGCTGCCGAGGCTCACCCGCCGCCGGCTTGGATGACCGGGGAGGCGGGTTTTGCCGCGCCAGGTTTTGTCTTCGCAGCACTCGGCTGAATCGGTTGAATCTTGGTGGCGGTGATTAACAGCAGCGTATTGAGTCGCTCGACGCTCGGTTTGGACGACGAGAGGAATTGGCCGATCACCGGGGGCTTGGCAGGTTTCGCGACCGTTCGTTCTGTTTCCATGTAGGGATCAAGAAGGAGTGTTTGGCCAGGGCGCAGCCTTTCGGTCGCCGCAGCGATGCGGACTTCGTGACTGGGGACTTGCACCGTCTTGCGGCCTTCACCGATCCCATAGACGTGATGTGTCTTGACGTCGACCACCCGCGAGTTCTGAAGCTTCGTGCGAACAAGCAGGGTCTCACCCTCGGTCTCGGCTTGGACGGCGAAGTCGAATCCTTCGTTCAAAACATGAATGTCGGATCGGACGGAGGTTTCATCGCCGGCGCGAACCTCTTCGAGTTTGGAAAGGAACGGGCGTTGGACCTGTTGTTGGATCGCGCCGAGCTGTCCTTCGGCGACGATCATGGTCGGTCGAGCGGTAACGCTGCTGGCGGGGTTTTCTTTCACAAGCTCCATGAGGTGACGGGTGACTGGTTCTTCCAGGACGGCCGTCGTGACAATGCTGCCGCTTGCGATTCGGTGAACGCTGGCTCGGGCGGCGTCATCCGCCTTGGGAGCGGTCGCCGTTTCGATTTGCGTGATCTCGGTATGGACGTTGTCGCCTGCGATCTGTGCGTAGATCTGGTCCCGAAGATCGGGGCTCACGGTCAATACCTGAACATCGAATCGGATTTGATCGGCACTGGGCTCGAAGGCAACCCTTTGGAGGATGCGGTCGACAGCGGTGCCGGGCCTCGCGACCGTTGTGAGATTGCCCGTTGCGTACGGCCCCGACGAAATCGGGACGGACGGCGGTTCGAATAGCGCGGGATTTCCGGGGATTGGGGGCGGTGGGCCGATCACCGCCGGAACGGATCGACTTGTGTCAGGAGACGGAGGTTGCGCGGTCGCCGTTGCAGGGACGCTCAACACAACCAACGCGGCGAAAGCAAGCAAACGGTTCATGGAAGGGCTTCCTACGTGCAAGGGGCGAATGCCAGCCTCGCCTGTAGCGAAATCGTGTTTCTGGGGGAAAGTCCAATGCGGAGTGGATTGTTGATCGACTGGTCAGTGAAACACTCCTGCTGTCTGACAGGCCTCGATGAGAGAGTTACAATCAGCGGTTCCCATCCCCACCGCTCGTCTGGAGCTTCACGATGCCGTCCCTCCCCCCCGGCTTCGCTCGCCACTCGCTGGCCGTACTCACCCTTGCGATGTTCGGCAATGCGATTGGATTGCGGGCATTTGCCGACGTAAACGATGATGCGAAGTCATTGATCGAAGACGCCGGAGTGTCCGCAGGTTTCTTTGTTCACGTCGGCACCAACGACGCGGAACTCACCGCCGCACTTCGTCAAAACGAGGCGACGCAGGTCCACGGATTGTTCTTCGAAACGGAGAAGCTTCACGAGGCCCGAGCCGAATCGTTCCGGTCGGGCGACTACGGCGACGTTGCCTTCGATCGACTCGCAGGATCGGAGCTTCCATACGTCGACAATATGGTGAACCTGCTGGTCGCCGACTCATTGGGAGAAGTCTCCCGCGACGAGGTACTTCGCGTACTCGTCCCCAACGGGGTCGCGCTACTTCGCAAAGTCGACGGTTGGGAACGAATCGTCAAACCGCGACCGGACAACATCGATGACTGGTCCCACTATCTGCACGACCCTTCGGGCAACTCCGTTGCGCATGACGATGTTGTTGGACCGCCGCGTCACCTTCAGTGGGTCGGCAGCCCACGTTGGTCCCGACACCATGACCGCATGGCGAGCATGAGCGCGCTGGTTTCTTCCGGCGGGAAGATGTTCTACATCATGGACGAGGGTTCGCGTGTCTCGATTCAATTGCCGCCAAAATGGAAGTTGATCGCTCGGGATGCATTCAATGGCAGCGTGCTCTGGAAGAAAGACATTGCCGAGTGGCAGTCGCACCTCTGGCCGCTCAAAAGCGGCCCTTCGCAGCTTTCGCGACGACTGGTCGCGAGCGACAAGGAGGTATACGTCACGCTCGGATACAACGCACCACTGACTGCCCTGGACGCATCGACCGGTGAAGTGCTTCGAACCTATGAGGACAGCGACGCAACGGAAGAGGTCATTTCGACGGGTGACACGCTTTATCTGGTTGTTCGCAAAGGCAAAGCGGAGCTTCAAGACTACGCACCGCTCCACGGCACCGTCGGTGACCAAGCAAGATCGCGTGAAGAGTTTTTCTGGAATGAAGAGCCTCGACTCTTGATGGCGTTCGACACCAAGTCAGGCAAACAGTTGTGGGCGAAGACATCCAAGGTTTCGCCGCTCACCCTGTCGGCCGCTGAGTCGCAGGTCTTTTTTCACGACGGCGAACGGATCGTGAGCTTGCAGGGTCGCTCCGGTGAACTGGCGTGGGAAAGCGAACCGGTGACCCGCCGTGACGCATTCACATTCAACTTCGGTCCGCGAATGGTCGTCTACAAAGATGTCGTGATGTACGCAGGCGGCGACGGCAAAATCGTCAGTTGTGACCTCAAGAGCGGCGAAAAACTATGGGATGCGAGCTTTCCCAATAGCGGCTATCAATCGCCGCAGGACTTGATGGTCGTCGACGGACTCGTTTGGCTCGCACCGCTGACTTCGGGCCGGGACACGGGCGTCTACACCGGACGCGACCCGAGAACAGGGGAAGTGATGAAGTCGTTCGCGCCCGATGTCGAGACGTACTGGTTTCATCACCGATGTTACATCGCCAAAGGCACGGACAAGTTCTTGATGCCGTCGCGAACGGGCATCGAATTTGTCGATCCCGACAAGGAACACTGGGACATTCACCATTGGGTCCGTGGCGGTTGCCTGTACGGAGTGATGCCTTGCAATGGACTGACCTATGCGCCGCCGCATAATTGCGCGTGTTATCCCGAAGCGAAGCTGTTTGGCTTCAACGCTTTGGCGCCGACCGCGCCAACTCGGCCCTTGCCCGTTGATGTCCCCGAAGCGGGGCGGCTTGAAAAGGGAGCGGCCTTTGATGTTCCGCTCGCCGCTGCCCAATCAAATCCCGATGACTGGCCAACCTATCGGCACGACCAAAACCGAAGTGGCACCGCCGGTGCTGCCGTCGAAGGAATACTCGGCACGAAGTGGAGCACCGATCTAGGTGGACGACTCACTTCGCCGGTCATCGCCGGCGGAACCGTCTACGTGGCTCAAATCGATCAGCACACCCTTCATGCACTCGCCCAAACGGACGGCTCGAAAAAGTGGTCCTTCACCGCCGGGGCACGGATTGATTCTCCACCAACGATCTATCGCGGTCGCGTCGTCTTTGGCTGTGCGGACGGCTGGGTTTACTGTCTCTCGACCGAGGGTGAATTGGCTTGGCGTTACCGAGCCGCACCGCTCGACCGCCGTGTGATGGCGTACGAGCAACTCGAATCGCTTTGGCCCGTCCACGGCAGCGTCTTGATTCGGGACGACACGGTCTACTGCGTCGCCGGTCGGTCGAATTTTCTCGACGGCGGCCTCCGGCTGATCCGCTTGGACTTGGCGGCCGGTCGTAAATTGTCGGAGACAATCATGGATGAGACGAATCCCGAGACGGGCAACAACTTGCAGGAGAAGCTTCAAATTCTGCAAATGCCGGTCGGACTGCCGGACATTCTCTCGAGCGATGGCCGGCACGTCTTCATGAAGTCACAGAAGTTCGACTTCGAAGGTAACCGGTTGGAAATCGGACCCAATTCCGGTGACTTTGCGACGCAAGCCTCGAAGCAGCGTGGCGAGGACGCACACATCTTCGCGCCGATGGGTTTCCTGGATGACACGTGGTTTCACCGATCGTATTGGGTGTTAGGCCAGAGCTTCGCCGGTGGACACGGCGGCTACTACCAAGCCGGGCGAATGGCGCCCGCCGGACGAATTCTGGTCAAGGGTGACGGCTACGTTTACGGCTACGGTCGCAAGCCGGAATACCTTCGATGGACGACTGTATTGGAGCACCAACTGTTTTCGGCGGAACAGAACCCGCCAGAACTGCCGGAGGGATTCCTCAAGAGCAAACGAAAAGGAGCCGCTCCGACGGCACCGGCGGCGGCTTTCGGGAAACCCGCGGCGCTTAACCCGGCGGGAAAACCGATCACGGTCGAAGCCTGGATGACGGCGACCAAACCCAACGGCGTCGTGATCGCCCGTGGGGGTCCCACGGTCGGCTTCGCGCTCTCGCTCAAAAACGGAAAACCGCAGTTTCACGTTCGTAACAAGAGTGTGCTCAAAACCATCGACGGACCCAAACGGATCGTCGGTGGCTGGCACCACCTAGTCGGAGTCCTCGCCACGGACAAGAGCATGAAGCTTTACGTCGATGGTGAGTTGGTGGGGACCGGCAAGGCGAACGGTCTCTTGAGCGGCGATCCCGCGCAAGGTCTCGAAGTCGGTGCGGACCTGGGTGCGAGCGTCGGTGACTACGATGCGCCCGGTCCATTCAGCGGCGCGATCGACGAAGTCCGACTCTACTTTCACGAGACGACCGCGGAGCGAATCGCCAAACGTTTCGAAGATGGTTCCGAAATCTCCGCCGACGCCGTGCTGGCGGTCAGTTTTGATGACGGATCGGCTCGCGATCACTCACTTAAACGCAACCACGGTACGGTCGAAGGCGCAAAGCTCGTTGAGGGTAAATTCGGCAAGGCGATTCAATTCACAGCGAACCGTAAGAAAAAGGGTGGCAACTCAACGAAGACACCAGGCAACAGCTTGGTCGATCCGAAGTGGGCGAAAGATGTCCCGATCTATGTTCGTGGGATGGTGTTGGCCGGCAACCGTCTGTTTATCGTCGGGCCTCCCGACACCATCGACGAAACCGAAACATTCAAGAAGCTGACCGAGAGCGATCCGGCCGTTCAGGCGGAACTGGCCGGTCAAGATGCCGCGCTCGAGGGTGCCAGCGGTTCCTCCTTGTTGACGGTGAATATCGATACCGGAGAAGTCGAGAACACGGTCGAACTGAATTCCCTGCCAACCTGGGATGGCTTGTCGGGTGCTGGCGGAGCATTGTTTTTGTCGACGTTGGATGGGAGCGTGGTGTGTTTCGGCAGCGAGTGATTCCGGCGATCGCGATCAGCGTCTTGCTGTTTTCAGTGGTAGGCCAGGCCTGCAACATTCCGGTGTTCCGTTATGCGCTCGAACGTTGGAAACCGGATGCGGCGGAGATCCTCGTGTTCTCCCGTCAAAAGCTTCCTGTCGCAGACGCCGCTTGGGTCAAGCAATTGCGTGCCCGATCGATCGAAGGCGGCGGTCACCTCAATGCGAGTGTGGTCGAAGTTGATTTGGACGGATCGGTGGACGCAGACAAAATCGACTTGTTCGGGCAATTGCCGAAGGCCGCCACGCTTCCGCACATCGTCGTTCGGTCGAAGATCGGACGGGGGAAATGGATCAACCATTGGCACGGTAGTCTCGCCGGAGCCAAACAGCTTGGCATTGCAAATTCCCCGACACGTGATCGACTGAAAGAGCGGTTGTTGTCAGGCCACAGCGTTGTCTGGTTGCTGGTACGGTCCAAGGATTCATCGAAGAATCAGGCCGCGAAAGAGCTTCTGGAGCAGTCGTTTGAGACGCTCGAACGCAGCGTGAGACTTCCCGAGGGCATCGGATTGCCCGGATCAGAACTCTACGCGGACGTCCCGTTGGTGCTCAAATTCAGCACGCTGGAAATGGACCCCGACGATCCCCGCGAGAAGTTCCTGCTCGGGTTACTGACGGGCATTCGTCAGGCCGCTTTCCGCGACGGCGAACCATTGTTGATCCCCGTGTTTGGCCGCGGGCGAGCGTTGGAGGTGATTCCGGCATCGACCGCGTCGGCAAAGCTGGTCGAAGAACTGACGATCTTTCTCAGTGGCGCATGTTCCTGCCAAGTGAAAGAGCAAAATCCGGGATTTGACTTGTTGCTCGAGTCGGACTGGGACGGAGAACTCTTCGGCGACGAAGAAAATCGACCTCCCGATCGCAGTGCCGAGGAAGGACGCAACCGCAATGTTTCGCCGATTCCGATTCCGCCAGGGCGCAAGAAGGATTAGTAGTCATGTCACGCGTCGCCATGTTGCTCATCGGCTCCGTTGGGTTCCTCGCCGGGGCAATCGTTCTCCTCAATCGGCCCAACCAAACCAAATCGTCGTCGACGATTATGCTCTACTGCGCGGCGAGCAACCGCGCGGTGATGGAAGAGATTCGAGAGGCCTACGAAGAAGAGACCGGACATCGAATCGAAATTCAATACGGGCCTTCGCAAACCTTGTTGTCCTCGATCGAGGTTGCTGAGCGGGGCGAGTTGTTTCTACCGGCGGACGATAGTTACTTGGACTTTGCCAAGGAAAAGTCTCTGATCGAAGAAAGAATCCCGATCGCGCGAATGCAGGCCGGGATCGCGGTCGCGAAGGGAAATCCAAAAGGGATTCACGGCCTCGACGATTTGGGTCGAGGCGATGTGCGACTGGTGATGGCCAACCCTGAAACCGCGGCGATCGGAAAGGTCGCCAAAAAAACGTTGGCGTCCGTCGACGCATGGGAGCCACTTGAAAGAGCGAATATCGGTTACCGAGCGACCGTCAATGAAGTTGCCAACGATATCATGCTTGGGGCGGCCGATGCGGGCATCGTGTATGACGCCGTCCTTCACACTTATCCCGACCTCGAATTCGTCTCCATCGACGAACTTGCACCGGCGGCATCGGACATCATGGTCGGGGTGATCGCGTCGACGGAACAACCGCAGGCCGCTCTTCACTTCGCACGCTATCTATCGGCATCGGATCGGGGCCTGAAGCACTACGCCGATCACGGCTTTGGTGTCGTTGCGGGTGACGAGTGGGACGATCAGCCGGAGCTTTCCATCTTCGCCGGATCGATGCTGCGTCCGGCGATCGAAGAGACGATCGCCGCGTTCGAGCGGCGCGAGGGTATCACGGTACACCGCGTTTACAACGGCTGCGGCATCTTGGTTGCGCAGATGAAAGCGGGACAGCACCCCGACGCCTACTTTGCCTGTGACCAGGAATTCATGAACCAAGTCCACGACCTGTTTCCTGAGCCCGTT
>JBCBLJ010000026.1:0-23256 GCA_038520195.1 Planctomycetota bacterium | reverse complement strand
GTGTCATCGGACTCTGTAGCCATCACGACCTCCCGAGGTTCGGTTCGATTCGCAATCAACGGGCCCCACCTAGAGCTTATCCAGAAGAGCGATCTGAACTCTCGACACGTTGCCTTCTCCACCGACGGCTTCCATCTGGCGGTCTGGAAAGACGACGGAGCGATTTGGCGATACGAGTGGACGGGTGAGAATTGGAAAGGCGTCTCGAAGATCAAAGTTCCCCACTTTGACCGTCGAACTCACGGAAGGTCAAGGTTTCATTCGATGTCACCCGCAGGAGACCGGCTTGCGATTTACTCGTCATCGGGTTTGACCATCTGGAAAGACCTTCGGCGGATCGGTGAGCAGCCGGCGTCGACTGTCGGTAAACAGCCAAACCTCTTGGGCCGCAGCACGCTGATCGATTGGGCAGCCGTCTCGCAGAGCCGAGAGTGGATCGCTTGCGTGAAAGAGCTGGACGACGGATGCGAGTTAACCCTGCTGGATCGCACTTTGAAAGAGACCGCAAAGGTGCATCTTCCATTCCAGTTCGATCACGGCGGTGGATCAAAGACGTTACTCGTTGCCAATGACGGTCGGCATGCCTTAGTACGCGACGAATACCATCGAATGTACGTCGTTCGCCTTCGCGAGCGATAGCCAACACGCTCAGACGATCGATCGAAGGCGCAAGGCCTTGGTATCCAACTTCGTGATCACGCTAAGGCTCCTACGCGAGTTTCTTGCGAATCAGCGCGAGCTTTCTCTCGACCGTCGCAATGGAGACGCCGACCTGCTCGCTAATCTCTCGATTGGTGAGCCCCTGCATCTTCCCAATGGCGATCTCACGCAGCGGCTCCTCGAGACCCGAAAGCAAATCAGCGACGGTAAGACTGAGGTGATCCACGTATTCGGGCGTCGGTTCCTTTCCAGGAACGCCGTTGATCCCAGGAACCGTGTTGTCGCTGGTGTGAAGAAAAACCGACTCGCCAAGAACTTCGCCGCCGCCGGCTTTCTGTGTCGTTTGTCGCCGAATCTCATTGAGCGCTCGCCGCTCGGTGATTTGTGCCAGGCGCGACCAGAGATCGTCTCGATCGTTCAACTCCGGAAAACGGCCCTCTTCCAGGCTCTTGAAACACTCCGCGATCGCGATCGCGGCAACATCTTCCTCGCCCGTCGCGCGACGAAACCTGGCGTGCATTCGGTTGTGAGCCAATCGGACAAGCCGAGCGTAGAAGCGCCTCCACAATTCATTTGCCCCCTCACGGTCTCCTGCCCGTAGTTGGTTCATGTATCCGGTGACAGAGCCCTCGAGGTCATCGAACATCGAGTCGAACGCCTTTCTGAGCTTCCAAGATCCAAATCCCCGAATTGCTGCCGCAAGCCGCGATGACCTCTCCGTCACCGCTGACAGACAAGTCCGTAATCTCACCGACGGGACTATCGACGGCGATTAGCTCGGCCCCCGAAGATGGTTCCACGACTTTCAACTGCTCATCACCCGACACAAAGACTCGAGCTCCCGACGGATGGAACGCGATCGCTTTGACCGTTCCATTGAAAAGCGGTGCGTCGTCCTGGATTTCCTTGATGAGCCGGATCGCGCTGTCACCTCGTTCGATCCGATAGGAATGGACCCTTCCGCCGGCTGTGCCAGCGACGACTCGGCGGCGATCAGGTGCGATCGCGAGGACCTTCCCTTCGATCGCCACCCAAGACTCGATCTCACCGGAAGCAGTGTTCCAAACGGGGCAGGGACCCAGTGCCCCTTGCTCCTCAGATCGTCGAACCGTCGTGCAGAGAACTCGATCGCCATCAAGCCATACGGCGTCTCCCGCGGGTCGAAACTGAATCCCGGATTCCGGCAAGAGCGTCGGCTGAGAAGCGTCTGCTTGATTGGACCACGCCACCACCCGACCCGTCCTGTCTACCGTCACGAAACGCTTTCCATCAGGGCTGAGACGCAACAACCTCACCGGCGTGCCATCATGCGCGTTCTCCTGCGTCAGGGGAATTGACTTTGGCGCGGGGCCCTCATTGAGGCTCTCGAAGTAGGCCCTCGTGTTGCCGTGTGTAATCATTCGTTGGCCATCGGGAAGAAACGCAACCTCCGTCAGATATCTCTCTGCGGAATCACTCTCGCCACTCGGCAACGCCGCGAACCTGCCATCCATCGTCCTGGCGCGTCGGAGCATGTATCCTTCCCTATCAATAGCCGCGAGGTACCCCGCTTGCGGCGCGAACGCGACAGAAAGGTAGCGGTTGGTGTGTTTTAAAATGAGGTCATCGTCCGATTCGAGAGCCAACGCGTCGGCTTGCTTCCCGCGTAAGGCCAGGAGCGCGTTTTTGTCTTCGCCGAGTTTGAGCCAAGCAATCCTTTCAGCGTCCCCCAACACACCTATTCTTTGTCCGGTATCAGAATTGAACACGTAAGCCATTTCGGAAAGGACCGCGCCGACTCGCGTCCCGTCGTAGCTCAGGCAATAGTGCCCATCCGGTGTTGGCGCACCAACTTGGACACCGACGTCATACTTCGTCGTGGTGCCTTCGCGTTTGTTCGCTATCGTCACCAGCTTTTCCGTCCCTTGATCGTTCACGATCGCTAGCACGGATTTTCGATCCCCTGAAAGCTCAATGAATCCCGCGACGCCGACATCACGTGCAGATCCCTGCGATCGGTTGAGCCTCATACAGAACTTGCTGCCAAGTTGCACTCTTCCATTGGTACGAAACGAGACCATCGACGGTCGGTTGTATCGCAACGAAAAACGGTTGGCATCCTCGGAGAGCGCCGCCCCCGCCGCGACCTGAGCCCAAGGGTCACGGCTGGTGTTGTAGAGAATAAGACCACGTTTGGGGTCCAAGGCAATCATCCCCGCATCTTCGGTGAACACGACATCCTGTTCGCCTCCACCGTAAGGCTCGTCACCGGTCGCTAATTCCCACACTCTTACCCGATGCCCGTTGTCGCCTTTGGCCGTCAGCGAAAGAAACCGATTGTCCGGGTCGGTTTTCAAGGGATTCCAGCGTACGCTTGGCGGGCTCCATACGAATGGTTGCGAGGTGCTGAGAGAAGCCTGATCCAATGGAAATCGTTTGAGCGTCCTACCGTCGGCCCCACTGACGATCTCAATCGCTTCCTTCGTCAACAGCGCGATGGAATTTGACTTATCCAACCAAAGTGAGCCCAATAGATCATTCTCAAACTGGCGGCTCCAAATCCGGACCGAGCTTTTCGCGACTAGGTACCGCCACTCCCAGTCACGCAATTCGGAATCACACCTCGACAGTTCCAGCTTTGCCCGCGGATAGTTGTTGGATCGGATTTGTTGGAGAGCCAGTTGAAGCTGGGATTGGTAGGCGACGTAGGCGAGTGCAGTTTTGACTTGTTCGAGTCGTCCCTGTTCGTCGGCCAGAGAGACCTGAACCAAATGAAGTTCGCGATTTGCGTTGTCAGCGTCGGACTCCGCCTGCTCTTTGGCTTTGACCGCATCGTCCCGCTGGCCCGTCGCCTCTCGGGTTTGTGCCTCCGCCTCCGTTTTGTCTTCCTCAGCGTCTTTCCGCTCGCCCTCGAGCTTTTTGGTCTCCTTCCTAAGCTTCTCGTTGATGTGATAGTTCTCTTCGTTCTCCTTCTGCAAGTTTCTTTTGGTCAACTCAAGATCGCCGATTTGCTTTCCCTTTCGAAGCAGTTCGAGGTGTAGGCCCACGCTGAGGGCAAAGGCAATCGCCAGCGCGGCGGTCAACGAACTGACCACGGGGTTACGACGGCAAAACCGATACGACCTTTCCGCAATCGACGATCGGCGTGCACTAATGGGAAGGTCATTGCGCCAACGCCGGAGGTCATCCGCAAGTTCCTCGCAGTCGTCGTATCGATCATTCACTTGCTTAGAGATCGCCTTCAGACAAACCACCTCCAGATCCTTGGGCACCGACGGCCTTCGCTTCCTTGGCGACTCCGGCTCCGTCTGCGGGTCAGCCAACAACGTTAAGACGACATGCGAGGCGCCGTCAAACGGCTTCGACCCACAGAGCATTTCATAGAAGATCGCTCCGAGACTGTATTGATCGCTGGTAGCAGTGACCAGGTCATCGTCGCCGCGGGCTTGCTCGGGCGACATATAGTGAAGTGTTCCAACGATGGCATCGTCTTGCGTGACACCTTGTCGTCCCTCTTGTTTCGCGAGACCGAAATCCAGAATCTGCGGTTGGCCGGTCCCATCGATCAAGATGTTGTCCGGCTTGATATCACGGTGCACAATTCCATGTTGATGCGCGTAGGCAAGCGCGCGGGCGACCGACTCCACCCAAGTCGCAATCTGTAGGAAGTCGAGTTCCCCGATGGAAACATGTTCGGTCAGGGGAGCGCCTTCGACAAACTGAGAGACGATGTAGAGAGTGCCATCGGATTCACCACTCTCGAGTGTCTGGACAATGTTCGGATGCCGAAGCAGGGCTGCTGTGCGCGCTTCGGCACGAAATCGGGCCACGCGGCGACGATCTTGATTTGAAAATGTCGGAACTTTGATGGCGACATCCCGCTCCAAACGCGGGTCGAACGCAAGAAAGACTTTTCCGAAGCCTCCTTCGCCGATTGTCCGCTTCAACTCAAATCGAGCGAGCTTCTTTTGGGGTTTCGCCGCGCCCGCGGAATCCTGTTCGGAGCCTCGCCGCGCGGTGTCTCCTTTGTTGTCACGAGATTTCGAACCGGCCTGGTACGATGCTCCGCAGGCCTTGCAGACCAATCGACTCCCTTTCGATCCGCCCGACTTCGAGAGGCCCTCTCCGCAGCGCGGACAACTTGGCAATTTCTTAGCAATCATCTTTCCCCGGCGGTTCAAATCCGTGTGCTGGTTGCCTGAGTTTCGAGTCGAACGAGCGACTGATGCACATCCGATGCCGAGGCGGGTCGATCCTGGGGAGCCTTTTGAAGCAACGAGTGAATCAGACTCGATATGCCTGGATGGAGTCCCGGACGAAGCGAAGCAACCGGCGTCGGTTCGGCTTTGGCGATCGCCAACAACGTCGTCGTGATGTTCTTTCCGTCAAAAGCGTTGTGCCCCGTCGCCAACCGATAGAGGATGCTACCTAAGCTAAACAGGTCACTCTCAAGGCCGACCTTCTCACCTCGGGTTTGTTCGGGAGACATGTATTTGGGTGATCCGAGTACGACACCCGTCTCGGTGAGCGAAACGTGATCGCGCGAAACATCTCTCACCAGACCGAAGTCGAGGATCTTGATGGAATTCGACGGCGCACAGACCCAGATGTTGTTCGGTTTGATGTCGCGGTGAACCAGTTCGCGGGAGTGCGCGAACGCGAGTCCGGCGGTGATTCCCTTCGCAAATTGAATGAACCTCGCTTCGTCGATGGGTTTTCCCTGCTCAACGATCGCTCCCAGTGATTGGCCCCGCAAGTATTCCATCGTGATATAGGGATTGCCGTTGCAGTCACCGACGGAAAGCGTTTCGACAATATTGGGATGCTTTAAATCCTTGGCCGCACGTGCCTCTCTCAAAAACCGTTGTTTCGCGTTCGGGTCCAGTTCGATCGCCGGCTTCATCACCTTCAATGCAACGTGCCGATCCGATGACCGATGTTGCGCAAGGAACACAAAGCCCATGCCGCCGGCACCCAGTAGCTTTAAAGCTCGAAACTCGCCCAAGCGACCGATCTCATCCGCCTGTTGGGGCGGTGTCAGGATGGTGTCGAAAGACACGGCTTCCGGGCCAAAGTCCGCCGGCCTATCAATCGCCGTCCCGGCGATCGTGATCGCATCGATGTCGCGTTTGGCAATCGGTTTGGGCGAAGCCGGACCTCGCGTCGCTTCCTCTTCGTCGCCTGAAAGAAGCCGCTCAATGGCTCCGGCGAACTCGCCAACGCGTCGGTACCGACGATCCGGCTCTACTTCCAATGCCTTCATGACGATCGGATCCAGTGTCGCTTCGAAAAGTCGAGCCAAGCGTACCGGATCGGTCTTGCGCCGAGCCGCGATCGACGCCCGATCTTCGAGGCCACTGAGACGGACGCTCGGGCGAAGCCTCTCGCAAGAGCGCAAATCCGGCAACTGACGACCCGATGGCCCTTCGACCGTCGGATGCTCGATCGGTGTCGTGCCCGTCAGCAACTCGTATAACAGCACACCGAGTGAATAGACGTCACTTTGAGTGTCGTGCTTCGAGTTTGTTACCCCCAACCGCTCGGGACTCATGTAGGAAGCGATGTCAAAGACTTGGGAATCGCGTGCTGTTGTTGGGTCGCCCACCGGAACGCCAGTCCGAAGGATGCTGGCCAGTCCAAGGTCAACCACCTTGACCACCGGAACACCGTTCTGCTGCGTCACTAAAACGTTGTTCGGTCTCAAGTCGCCATGCGTGATTCCGATCTCATGTGCGAACTGGATCGCCTCACAACATTGGAGAAACAACTGAAGACGCTGCTTTACACTCAGTGAAAACCTGTCACAGAGTCTCGTGATCGTGAGTCCGCTCACAAACTCCATCACCAGATACACATCTCCGGAATCGGTGATGCCGGCATCCAACCAGGACGCAATGTGCGGATGATCCACGAGCGCTAGCTTGGATCGCTCAGCGTCAATCCTGGAGAGAATCTCTTCGCTCGACGCCTCTGTCTGGAGCACCTTCAGTGCGACTCGGCGATTGACCGGCTCAACCTGACGCCCCTCAAAGACCCGTCCGCGACGGCCGACGCCGACGGGCTTCAAAACTTGATACTGCCCCAACCGGCGGAGTCCGCGTGCGTGCGGTTCGGCGACACCGACATCCGAGACCTGTGTCTCGTCCAACGAGCCTGACGCCGAATGTTGAAGACGTCGACGGGTCGCCGCGAACGAATCCGCGACAGCCTTCTGGTGGTCTGGAAATCGAGCTTCGTATTCAGCGACATTTGGATGAGTCGGCCCGCGAAATCGATACTCCAATTCGATCTCCAACAGTGCTGCGAACAACTGGTCGCGACCACCAGGCAACTCGTCTAAGAAAGACTCTATCTTGAGACCCGTACCGGCTTTCCACGAAGCTTCAAATCGATCGCAAAGCGCTTCGAACTTCGATTCATCCACTCTCACAACCTCAGGCTCGCCCGAAATCCTTGGCGTCTTCGGTCACCCAGGACACCGAAGACTCGCGTACTGCGACTCAGATGCGATTTCTTTTGGGGGAAAGTCCGCCAGCCGCCCCCCAATTGACCGGTACTGTACTCAGCAAACGTCCACCACGTTGGCTTCGCCGAAGGTCATCGAGGGCAAAATCCGAGATTTCCCGGTCGCCTCTCCTGTGGAGTAACGCACGGACGAGCAATCGCTTTGTACGCCATGGTCCTTGGCCATCGTGACGCCGAGTGGCCGTAGACTGGGCGCACTCAATCAACTCGTCGTGCCACCATCCCTCCGAACCCGCCCCTTCGATCGTGGAATCACTCGTCCCATTCCTTGCCTTTGCTCCCATCGTCGTCGTTGGCGTCCTGCTTGTCGGACTAAGATGGTCCGCTGCTCGCGCGATGCCGATTGCCTACGCCGCCGTCGTTCTGCTCGGATATTCGATTTGGCAACTGGAGATCGGACAAATCGCCGCGGCCTCGTTGAACGGATTGGTGATCACCGCGCAGCTGCTGTTCATCATTTTTGGTGCCATCTTGATGCTCAACACGCTGGGTGAGAGCGGTGCCCTCGCGGTGATAAGGCGCGGCTTCACCGATGTGTCGCCGGATCGACGCGTCCAAGTGATTCTCGTTGCTTGGCTTTTTGGCTCCTTCATCGAAGGGAGCGCGGGATTCGGAACGCCCGCCGCGATTTGCGTCCCGCTCCTGGTCGCGCTCGGATTTCCGGCAAAATCGGCGGTGATCAGCGGCATGCTGATCCAGTGCACGCCGGTCTCGTTTGGTGCCGTCGGGACACCGATTCTCGTCGGCGTGAAAAATGGGCTCGACGGGAATCAAGGCGTGATCGAATACGCACAATCCAAACTCGCCGCCAGCGACGACATTTGGGCGTCAGTGCTGCCTTTGGTCGGTGGACGCGTCGCGATTTTGCACGCGGTTTGCGGTGTATTCATTCCGCTGTTCGTCGTCTCGGTGATGACTCGCTTTTTTGGTTCGAATCGGTCTTGGAAAGAAGGCCTCGCGACATGGCGTTTTGCGCTCTTTGCTTCGGTCGCGATGACGATCCCTTACGCCGTCATCGCAAATACACTCGGCCCGGAATTCCCTTCTTTACTCGGTGCCCTGGTTGGACTGATGATCATGGTCCCCGTCGCAAGAAAGGGCTGGTTGATGCCAAAGGGTTCGCCGTGGGACTTTGAAGACGATACGGTTTGGCCGGAGCAATGGAATGGAGACGCCGAAATTCGTTTAGAATCGCCGCCGCCGCACCTTTCGCTATGGAAAGCGTGGACACCCTATGTGCTAATCGCCCTCACGCTCGTCCTGACGCGTCTGCCCGACCTAAAAGTCGCCGAACTCTCGTTAGGAGACTGGCTCAAACAAGTCCAGATTCCAACGGATCCGACCTGGACCGCGAACCTCTTCGAATCCAGCGTTTCGATCAAACCCGTCCAGCCTTTGTATCTGCCGGGATTCCTCTTCATCGTCGTTTGCGCGATCGCGGCATTCCTTCATCGCATGAATTGGAACTCGATCAAGCGGGCCACCTCGCGTTCAACCCGGATGGTCGCGTCGGCATCGCTCGCACTCCTGTTCGCGGTGCCGATGGTGCAAGTCTTCATCAACAGCGGTGGCGGCGACGCCGGCTATGGCACGATGCCCGAAGTCCTTGCGAGCGGCGTTTCGTCTATGGTCGGAAAGGCATGGCCCGGACTGGCACCCTGCGTCGGCGGCCTGGGTGCGTTCGTCGCCGGAAGCAACACCATTTCCAACATGATGTTCTCGATGTTTCAATTTGAAGTCGGAACAAACATCGGCGTGGATCCGCTTTGGGTGGTCGCACTCCAAGCCGTCGGAGGCGCAGCCGGTAATGTGATCTGCGTCCACAACGTAGTCGCCGCCTGCGCCGTCGTCGGCCTCGTGGGCCGCGAAGGCGAGATCATCCGCATCACCGCGTTGGTGTTCCTGTACTATGTTTTCGTGGCAGGAATCCTTGGCCTGTTGGTCACGTCGAGCGGCATTTGAGGTGCCGAACGCAGCGAATCCCTACTCACCACGCACTTCGAGTTGCCATTCCTTCGGTTTTTCGCTCATATCACTCGTGTCGTCGTAGTACTTCTCGAGCCGTTCGAGTTCATTCCTCATGTCCGAAATCGCCTCGGCGTATTCAGGATTCTCGTACTCGTTCTTCAGCTCATCGGGATCCTTTTCCAAGTCATAGAACTCCCACTCGTCGCCGAACTGATAGAAGTGCATGAGCTTGTAGCGTTTTCCTCGGACACCATTGTGCCGCGGGATCATGTGAACACTGGGGTATTCGTAGTAGTGATAGTAAATGCTCTCGCGCCAATCGTCTGGCGAATCGCCCTTCAATAGCGGCACCAACGACTTGCCCTGCATGTCAGAGGGGATCTTCGCGCCGGCCATTTCAAGAAAAGTCTCGGCGTAGTCCAAGTTTTGAACGAGGTCCTCGTTTTTCGTGCCGGGTTTCGTCACGCCGGGCCACTTAACGATCAGCGGCATCTTCAACGACTCCTCGTACATCCATCGTTTGTCGTACCAGCCGTGGTCGCCGATGTAAAAGCCCTGATCCGACGAGTAGACCACGACCGTGTTGTCCGAGAGTTTCAATTCCTCGAGCGTCGCCATTAACTTCCCGACACTTTCATCCACACCCCGAACGCAGCGAAGGTAGTTCTTGGCGTATCGCTGATACTTCCAACGAACCAGGTCGTCCGCCGTCAGATTCGCCTCGTGAAACGCCTTGTCGCGGGGCTTGTAAGCCGCGTACCAAGCTTCCAATTGCTTGGGTGTCATGCGTTTCATGTTGTTCCAAGCGGAACGATCGAACCGTCCCTTCAACGCATTGCCATCGAACTGTGGTGTGAGATCGACGAAGAGATCAAAGTTGAGGTGCATGTGCCGATCGATCTCCAACTCCTGAAACCGTGCCGGCGGCGCGTTGTCATGCCACTTGTCGAAGAGGGTGTTGGGCTCAGGCAGATCGATGTCTGCGTACAGGTCGAGGTGCCGCGCGGCAGGCATCCAATTGCGGTGAGGTGCCTTGTGTTGCACCATCAGCATAAATGGCTTGTTGTCCGTTCGGCCTTCCTTGAGCCACTCGATCGCCAAGTCGGTCACGATATCGGTGCAATGCCCGTCGATCCGTTTGCGGCCCTCCGGCGTGATCATATCGGGGTTGTAATAAAGTCCCTGCCCCGGCAACACCTTCCAATCGTCGTAGCCGAGAGGCTTTCCGCGCAAGTGTGACTTGCCGTAGATCGCCGTCGTGTAACCGGCTTTCTGCAATAACTTAGGAAACGTCTGCTGGTTCCAGTCGAACGAATTCCCGTTGTTCATGAATCCATTCTTGTGACTGTGCTTTCCGGTTTGGATCACCGCGCGGCTCGGTCCACAAATCGAATTCGTACAAAAGCTGTTTTGAAACAGCATTCCTTGTGCGGCAAGTTGATCGATACTCGGCGTCGGATTCACACTCTTGAGCCAACCGTCGTATGCCCCAATCGCATGCGGGGCATGGTCGTCACTGAAGATGAACAGGATATTCGGTCGATCGTCGGCGACGCAGACACCGGCAAAGAGAAGAAACACGAGAGCGTGCAAGAATCGCATGATGGGGTCCAAGTGGGGCGGGAGGGAGCGAACGCCCACACAGTGTGACAACAGGTGCCGCGAGATTCCAGTGTTCGCCCGTGGGAGCGGAAAAACCGCTCCGGCGAAAGACGCAACGGATCGCGCAAGCCCCCGCTGCCCATGCATTGGTCGCGGAACGCCGTGCAACGTTCGCGGACCACCCCGCTGAACCAGAGCCACTACTGACCGAACTCTATCGAATACTCTCGGAGTCCGTCCTGAAACGCCGCGAGAAGACGGCTTTGAAATCGGTAAGGGTTCGTCACCATCACGATCGTCCGGGTCGGCTTGCCACCGAAAAAGGATCGGTAGAGTCGACGCTTTCCTCGATCGAGCTTTTTCGCCATCGTGGGGATCATTGAAACACCATGATCGAGCGCGACCAGTTCCTGTACGGTGGCCAACTGACTGGTGCGTTCGACGACGACGGGGTGCACCGATTTCTGGCGGCAGAAACTCGTGATGTTATCGGACAGACAGTGAGCCTCATCGAGCATCACGAAGGGCAAGTCTTCGACGTCCGAGATTCGAATCTGCTTCTTGGACGCCAACGCGTGATTCGGTGGTAGTACCAAACAGAGCTCTTCCGAAAACAACTCTTCCACGTCAACGTATTTGACCGTGATCGGCTCGGCCAAGATCGCGACGTCGACTTCTCCCTGCTTGATCTGCTTGAGTAGGACATCGGTCGTGTTTTCCTGCACGACCAAATGAGCGCGAGGAACTTCCTTGCTAAATCGCCTGAGCAGACCCGGTAAAAAGAACGGCGCGATCGTGGGGATCGCACCGATTCGCAAACGACCGGTCTTTCCGTCGTCGTTGATCTGAGCTTTTGTGTCTTCGATCAACCGCACAATCTGATTCGCCGCCTGCTGAAACAGTTGGCCCGCCTCGGTCAATTCAACCGACCGAGTCTTGCGTTCAAAAAGTGGCTGGCCGAATTCTTCTTCGAGACGCTGAATCGATCGGCTGAAGGCTGGTTGCGAAAGCCCCATTTGCTTCGCCGAAGCCGTAAAGCTTTTGGTGTCCGCAAGACTTTGGAAATAGTGAAGCTGGTCGATATCCAAGACGCACACTCGGGCAAGTCGGTTGCGGCGGCCCATCAAGGACGCCCGGTCGCTCAGTCTAGCGCTACGGCGGCATCAAATCCAGAGACCGCGTCCCGCTTTGATGAGACACTGCGTTGATGCGATACTCTCCCGTCGATCGCGAGAGAGAGGGATTCACAACCGCGGCCTCTTCTAGCGAAAACGCCGCGACGAAGTCGTCGTTCTCGTGCTCACTCGCGTGGAGCCCGAATTGATCACGACGGGTCGCCGCACCACGGGAGCCGGGACGTACCTACGTCCGGCGACGGGGAGCGGACTTGATCGCGTTGTTGCCTGCGCTGGAGGTCGGACAAAGATTGGCGAGGGAGCGTTGAATCGAGACGACCGAACGCTTGAACGGGCCGTCCGATTGGGTGTGAGACGCTGCTCCGCCTCACGTGTCAAAAAACCGTAGTCATCGGTCCAATTGAAACCGGCCGATGCCTGCGTCGAAGAAACCAGTACTGCGAACAAAGCGGCGAAAGCGAAGCGTTTCATTGATCAACCTGGGGAAGGGGGATTCGGCGAAAACCGCCGTCGGTTGATCAACTATTCGCCGACACGACCAATCAGACCAATGCATAGTCAAGATGCGCCCAATGCGTTCAACGCATGCCGTTCCACCAGCCGATTCCCGCCGTCACCGACTCACTCAACAATCCGCAGCGTGACCGGCGTCGAACTGACCAGCACCGCCAAAGACCGTGCCTTCTTGGGGTCACTCGTGCGGGGGTCCGGAAGATCGATTTTGGCGTCGAGGCAGAAGGTCACTTCCGTCGGCTTCGCGCCACCGCTAACGGACAGTTGCACGGCCCCCGCGGACTCCGATGCGGCAAACGTTATCGGTTTCGCCGAGACAAGCGACTTCGGCAAGCCAATGTTCGTGATCATCACCGGACCGTCAAAACCATCGCCTCGCCGGAACTCCAAAGGCAACTCGAACGTCTCGCCCTTTTTCACTTCGATCACCGCTGGGTCCGCCGCGACAAACAGCTTTGGTGGTGTGGCGATCACCGAAAGCGGCATCGAGAGCATTCTTCGCGAGCGAGGACCGTCACGCAACGTGATCCCCTTCCACAAGACCGTCGCGGCCACCGCTTGTCGACGAACGTCCCGGCCATCGATTTTCCCTTCCGCCACGATCCGCAATTCTCCCGCGAAGGGTTTCGCATTCTTATCCGCGACCAGCACCAACGGCACAAAGTTGCGATCCGGCGCCAAATGAGTCTCCGCCATGCTGACGCCCGGCGGAAGGTTCTCCACGCGAAAACGCAGTGCGCCCGAAAATCCACCCGATCGAAACACCTGCAGATCGATGCGCGTCAGTCCCCCGGGATTCAGCACCGGAGTGTAGGGATAGTAGTCACGAAAGTTTGGCGCGAGGTCGACCGGCGTGTGCGCGGTGGCGACCACTTGGAAGTCCGGCTCGGGTTCGCGAAGACTTAGCCGATACGTGAAACTTGGGGCACCAAAATGCGTGTGATTCAATTCACGCAACATCACAAAGTATTCACCGGTCTCCGGTGCCACGAATCGATGCGCCGGATCATCGGTTCGAGAATTGAACGCGAACCGGCCGACGTTTTCGAAGCCGCCGGAGTTCTGGTCGTAACCGAGCAAGACTTGATCGTCCGCTGTCGCGATCCGCTTCAACTGATCCGCCTCACGCCGAAAGATCACGAAGAATGGATCCGCAGCGACGCCCAAACGCTGCGACACGACTTCGAGTTCGAGGGTTTGTCCCTTGGTTGCCGTGAAGTGGTACCAATCGCGATCTCCGGCCGGAGAAAACCGGCCCGCGACGGTAACGGGCGGTACGATCGTTTCGGCATCCTTCCAAGCATCATTCGTTCGCGATTCGATGCGAACCGGTTGCTGCTCCACCAAGATCGGATCGAAGGGCGATGAAGGAAACGCGTGCGATCCGATCCGTGTGGAAGGTGCCGTCGTGTGGTAGCCGCGTCGCAACCGAGTCAACACTTCGATCCGGCCCGACGCCTCCGGACGGAACAACTCCGAGGCGACCGCCGAATCATGCGCGACGACGGGAGGAAACACGGGCTCCGGTGGCGGGCGCGATGAGTAGGACAATCGGTAGAAGTGGTTCAGCGAACCCTCGTGAATCATGTCCCGCACTTCCAGAAAAACATCGCCCGATTCCTCGGGTTGGTACTGGATGAATCCATCGCGTTCCACGGTACTATGATCGACCACGATGGCCTCACCCCGTGCATTTCGCAGGCACAAGGCGACCTCCATCTTTGAGTCGATCGACTCAGCAAGGCAGCGAACGTAGATTGGTTGACCGGCCTCCGCAGCGATCCGATAGACGTCCAGATCACCCGCTTTTGAGGACCGGCCACTCACGCAACTCTCTCTCTCGAGAATCTGAGCTTTGGTGACGTCGTCGTTCGGTTCGATCTCAACGGTCTCGCTCGAATCGCTGACCACGAAAGCACGTGGCGTCGATAGCCCATGCTCTCCGAGAACACGGACTTCATAGACACCGGGATCCATGCCGTCCGCGGCGATGACTTCAAATGCCCCTTTTTCATCCAGCGGCGTTGCGGTGAGACCGACGTTTGAGAAACGCAACTCGGTCGGTTTCGTCAGATCGCGACCCGCGACCTGGACACTCACACTGGAACCGAGCCGTACGCCGGGCGGAAACACCGACTGCAGGTCCGGGTTCGGAAGGTGCCCCGTAATTCGTTGAGCGAAAGCGTTTGCCCCAAACGCTATCAAGCTCAACAAGAGGGCCCATCGCAGAAAGGTTTTGCGTTCTCTTCTCATCTCGGTTTGTGCGAGGCAAGGATTTGCTAATGGTTGTAGAGAAACTCTTTCGTGTTGATCAAAACCCAAAACAGATCCTGGTACGCCTTGCGCCGATCGCTCCCACTCCCGACGTGTTCAAGAGCCTTGGATCGCTCGAGCGTCGAAGGCGATCGACTGAACGCGAGTTGATACATCTCCTCCACGGAGGCTTCATCATCCGTCCGCTTGGCATACAGCGCCGGACGTGCGGACGCCTCGCCGAGCTTTCGAAGCAGATCGCTCGACGTCAGCATAACAAGACTTTGGCGCAGATCTCCATCCTGAACCCGTTCGCAGTCGCAAGAGGACTCGCCTTTCGGTTTTCCGAATAGCTCCAAGAACTCGTTGTCGCTGCCGGTGTCAGGAAGCTCCACCGCTCGATAGTAAGCCGGAACATCTTTAAAGTTGGTGTTCGTGCCAAACAAGTGGTCGATCGCATCATAAAGAACCTCCGCATCCAGTCGCTGCGGATAGTACCGGGAAAAGCTCTGCACATCTTCGAGGTTTCGCTCGTTTCCCGCGGACGTCAATTGATACGTGTGCGACTGACAGATCGAACGCACCAGTGATTTCCGATCAAAACCACTTTCGACGAACGCCTCCCGCAAGGCTTCCAATAGCGCCGGATTGAACGCCGGATTGGAGTCGCGAAGATCGTCTTCGGGATCCACGATGCCACGTCCGAAGAAGTGCTTCCAATAACGGTTGACCAAGACCGTTGCGAAGAACGGATTCTCGGACGCCGTCATCCAGTCAACCAACACGCCGCGAGGGTCGACATCGGGATCGATCTCCAGCGGCGGTCCTCCCAGCACGGCGGGTTTGAGCCATTCGCGAGTCTTGGGGTGGCGATACTGCGCGTCGCCGTATTTGTGATAGATCCGAGCCTCGTAGTCTCTGAACGTTCCGTGGATCGAATACTTGCGATTGATCGTCGAGAAGAATGCGGCCAGCGAGTAGTAGTCGTTCTGGCTCCATTTCTCAAATGGGTGATGGTGGCACTTGGCACAGGTAATCCGCACGCCCAAAAATAGCTGCGATAGGTTTTCCACCATCGCCGTCGGCTCTTTGAGTTCACGGTACCAGGTCGCCGGCGGGTGCTCGCTCATGTCTCCGCTCGCGGACACGATCTCACGCACAAACTCGTCGTACGGTTGATTGGTGCGAAAACTCTCTCGAATCCAGTGGTGAAACGCGAAACTGCTACGGCGTTGTTGAGCGAATAGCCGACGGTTGCGAAGCAGATGCAACCACTTGTTCGCGAAGAAGCTGGCATAGTCGTCACTCTCAAGCAAACGCTCGATCAGCTGATCGCGTTTGCTGGAGTCCTCCGAACGCGTAAATGCCTCAAACTCCTCCAGCGTTGGTAGACGCCCCGCCAAGTCGAGCGTCACACGACGAAGAAACGTTTGATCGTCGCAGGTTTCCGCGGGCGACAGCCCCAGGGAGGCCAACTGTGCGAACACGGCTTGATCGATGAAATTCCGCGGCGTCGGCGCCTTTTCGAGTCTTGGCCCGAAAGGCAACGTTCCGCGGAACGTGTCGACCTTGCCATCGAATTTCACGACCACCGCGAATTGCCCGCTACGATCTTGCGTTCGTATCAGCCCCGAAGCCGACACGGTTCCTAACTCGGTAGCGTCCGCCTGAAACTGAGCGAGGTGCGTGACATCGCGTTGGTTCCCGTCCGCGTCGGTGGCGACCACACAAAGCTGCTGTTCCTGCCCGTGCGAGAGTGTCCGTTGCGCGGGAAGAACGAGAATCGATTCCGTTTTCGAGTCCACCTCCGCCTTCGGAGCGCCCGAACCGATCCAGGCGTGCCAGGTTTGATACGCCAACGAATTGGATGGAAATCTCTCACCGCCGCCGTGCGGGATCACGGCCGTCGCTTTGCGCAACATCAAGCTCTGCTCGGGAACCGCTGGTGTGATCCGACGGCCACGACCACCTTGAACAATCGAGCGATAGTCGGCAACCGGATCAAATCCGAACAGCGAGATCTGAAATCCGTTCTGCCCATTGGGTTTTCCGTGGCAGGTGTTGCACGCATGCTTGCCGAGCAACGGCATCATGTGTGAATCAAAGCCTGGAACGTCGTTTGGCGAGACCGTGACGTTCAACGCGATCGACGACGATGCGTCTCCCAGCGAGGCGGTGACCGTAACTTCACCAGTGTCGAGCGGAGTGACACGGCCCGCGGAATCGATCGACACGATCCCAGCCGGCTCTGTCTGATAGCGTACGCTCTGCGTCACATCTGCATCGCCCGCCGAGACGACGAGCTGCAATCGATCGAACCGGTGACGGAGTCGCGTCACCTCGTTCTCGAAGCGTAGCTCCTCGGCGGAAAGAGCCGACGAAAGCACGAACACGAGACCTAGCAGAAATCCCAAACGCATCGCACTCATCCGAGTTCAGCGATCGGTTCACCATCGGAAAGAATCCGAATCGGTCGCCCCGCCTTGTCTTCAAACGCATGATGGGTGTCGATCCCCATGTGTCGATACACCGTCGCTAGCAGGTCGTTGGGCGATAGCGGCCGGTCCTTGGGTTCTTCCGCTTTCTCATTGGTCGATCCGATCACCTGCCCGTGACGCAAACCTCCGCCAGAAACCAACACGGACATGGCCCGTGACCAGTGCCCGCGTCCGACGCCGCGGCTGTTATTGATCTTCGGCGTGCGACCAAATTCGCCGGTCACGATCACCATGACCTTCTTGTCCAAACCTCGCTGGTAGATATCGGATACCAGTGCCGCCACCGCCCGGTCGTAAACGGGCAAACGCAACTTCAATTCGTCGAAGATGTGCCAGTTGACGGCATGGTCATCCCAGTTCCCGCTTTTGCCGAGCCCGCTCCGCTGGATTTGCATCGTGACGAAGCTTGATCCCGCTTCGACGAGCCGACGCGCCAGCAACGCGCGCTGGCCCCACTTATGACGGCCGTAAAGATCGCGGACCGAATCGGGTTCCTTTGAGATGTCGAATGCTTCGCGGACCTTTTCGCTCGTCAGAAGATTCAGCGCTCGCTGGTTGAACTCATCCAACGCACTCATCGAACCGGTTCGGTCCAGGTCGCGACGAAACGTATCGAGTTCTCCGAGCAACCGAACGCGATCATCGAGCGAATCCGCAAGTGCCGCGGGTGGTGCGATGTTCTTGACTTCGAATCGATCGTCATTCGGATCGCCGTCGACGACAAAGGGCGTCGCCGACTTTCCGAGGTACGCCGGACCTCCACCGGACAATTGCTTGACGCTCGAAATGTAGTTCGGGACGCCACGATCGACCCGTTCGCGCATCTTCGCGATCACCGATCCGAACTCGGGATACGCTCCAACGCGTTCATTGGGAATCGGAGGATCGTATCCCGACAAGAAACGTGTCGAACCCGCCGGGTGACCGGCGTGCGCGTGCGAAATCGAACGGATAATCGAAAACTTGTCGGCAACTTCGGCCTGTCGCGGCATGTGCTCGCAGATGTCCAGTCCCGAAACATTCGTCGGACGCTGCGCGAACGGACTGCGATGCGTCGTCGGCGCATCAGGCTTCATGTCGTACATGTCGACGTGACTCGGCCCGCCCTGGCACCAGATCAAGATCACCGAAGTGTCGGGAGCCGTGTTCGGCTCTCCCGCCAACGCCCGGCTGCGAAGGAGGTTTGAAAGCGTCAAACCTCCGATCCCGAGCGAGCCTACCTGTAGAAAAGAGCGGCGCGAGGGACCACTGCAATGAAGGCTGGACATCAAAGTCCTCCGGCAAAGGCAGGAACCGACCGTGGGGCAATGGCAAAGGTGACCGAAGCCACGGACGGTCGAAGGTGGGATGCTTCAGTCTACTGAAACCGCGTTGGAGAGGCAAATATCGCATTTCCCTTCCCGGCCCAAGCCTTCGTTCCCGCGATAGGGTCCTAATTCGTCTCGTAAATGGTGTTCTGGATCACACCGTTGAACGCGGCTCCCTGTGCGTCGGCGATCCCGTACGCGATCTGCATGCACCAAGTCGGTTCCAACTCAGGAAGACGAAGTCGTACGGTTTGGCCATCGGAAAGTAGTTCCGCACCGGCGACCTCCAGTGTGCGTTCATCGTATCGCTTGGACCCGTAGCCCGCGTTTCGCCTCAAACTCCAAATCTCGACAAGGTAATTCTCGGGGTCGGACGCGGATGCGGGATCAAGCGGTTCGGTGAACTTGATTTCGACGGCCTTGGATTTTGCGTTCAATCCAATCGGAAGATGCATCGCGACCCCAGTCGCGCGAATCCGATAAAGCCCCCCCTTCTTCGCGGACTGATCCGAGCCCCACGCGTGCATGCCGCAAGCGTACATCTGCCCGTCCGCGTGAAACCGCGCCCGCATGACGCCGGTGGGGAACTGCGGCAAAGGCAATCGGCACATTCCGCCCTGCCAGGAACCGTCAATCTCTTCGTGTGGGACGACATAGATTTTGCCGTATCCGTAAGACAGATTTAAAAGTGATCCATTGAGCGGCCCCCATTTCTTGCTGTCCACCCATAGCAACTCCGACGGTGATCGATCAAACGGCTTGTTGGGCCAGCACAGGGGCATGTCCATCGCATCGTCACTGGTATCGTCCGGGGCGTCGTAGCTGTACATGTTGCCGTAGAACCCGCCTTCTACTACACGGTTGATTCGATTCATCGGCGTCCAATGCCCCTCTTGGTCCGTCACAAAAAAGGATCCATCGGGATTCAGGCACACGCCGTTTGCCGCTCGGAATCCGTTGGCGAGAATCCGAGTTTCGCCCCCGTCGGCTGACACCCGCAAGAGTGTTCCATGATGAGGCACGAGTGAATCGCGAGCGTGCCGAGCACTCTTGGCGTAGTACAGATTCCCCGCTTCATCCGCTTGGAGCCCCATCGCGAACTCATGAAAATGGTCCGTCACCTGATGGTCATTGTTGAAACTCTCGTAGTAGTCGGTCTCGCCATCGCCGTTGAGGTCATTCAGGATGACGATCTGATCTCGGCACGTCACAAAAATTCGATCGTTGACGATCTTGATCCCGAGCGGGTGAAATAACCCCGACGCGATCCGTCGCCAACGGATCACTTCCGGATGATGGATGTCGGTCACGACCCAAACGTCGCCGTCACAACAACACGCCACGAGGCTCTCGCCGTCGGGAAAGAAGTCGACGCCCGACATTCGGAGTCGGCTGTTCCAGCGATTCTCGGTCGGTCGTGAAAGTACGTCGACCGCAAACGGAACTTGATTGGAGCCTATCTGCGGGATCGTCCGAAGTTGCTCCGGCCATTGTGACGGACCACCGCGAGTGAGTTTTCGCAGGTCCAGGTCCTGGGGTTCCTCGACGGCATCGCGATCAAACTCGTCACCTTCGCCGTTTGCGACCCAGACAGTGAAAGCGATGGGTTTGTCATGCGGCGGGACCGTTAACTGCAAATGACCGTCGTCGAAGGACCATGCCATTCCTCGATCGTCGCCGTTGGTCCCAGCGAAAAGCGTCCCCAGCGACCGCGCACCGTTGGACTCCCGAGTGGACTCGCCGCGAACGACGCTGCCAGCGAGCCTCGGACCGCGCAAGTTCCTGACCGACTCTCGGTCTTCGGGCCCCGGATTCCAATGCGCGATTGGCCGTTGTGTTGGAGTGCGACCCTTTGCGAGTTCGGCGATCTCGCGCCGATTGAGCGCCGACCCGAAGAAGCGAACGTCGCTCAGCCTGCCTTTGAATCGAAACTGCTCACGCGGAAAATTCTCGGAGGTGTAGCCGATTCGCGCAATGTGATCGTCGACCGCGTCTCGGGGCTTGAGTTCACCGCTGCCGGACGGTCGCCCATCGACAAACAACGACACCAGCCCTTCGTCGGCGACATATCGAACCGCGACAGCGTGCTCTTCACCATCGTTGATCCGTTGTCGCGATTGAACCACGCCGACCCAACCGATGTCATAGCATAGCCGCCCACCTCGGATAAACAGCGTCTTGCCGTTGGGAACCCACGGCCCTTCCGGAGTCGTCTTTGCGAAAATCGACCCATCCTGTTTCGTCTGGACCGTCGCAGTGAGCGTGAAGTCGTTTTCGTACATGTCGAGCCGATCGCCGTCCTCGATCTCGACATGGCTTTCTCCATCAAATTTGAATCCTTCCGATTTGGTTGCCGGCTCCTCCTTCACCGGTTTCGTTTGAGGCACCAGACGTACTGTCCCATCGGCATCGCTGCGGAAGTTCATCGATCCTTCGCGGTGCGCGACGCGCATGGTCATTGGCTGATCACTCGCCGCAAGGTTGATCACCCGTTCATACACGGGCAGCGAATCAACGACCTGCAGCCGTGGCGACTCCAGTACCGCGACGTCGCCAACGGTGTAGGAGACCACGACTTGATCACCGTGTTTGTAGAGCCCTTTGTAGTGCGCCCATTCGCGTGGCAACGGGCCATAGGGGCGACCATCCTTTCCTCGAAAACGCGGGTCCTCGAACGATCCAGAGTCTGGGTGAGCCCACCCGGGTCCCGCCGGGTTGGCGAAGTGTTGCTGCCCGACGGTCCGCGGCGTGATGGCATGACGGCCGTCAAACAAGATGCCGTGCCAATCGATAAAACCTGTCCCGGCCCAAGCTCCCGCGACCCGCATGGTGTCATGATCGAACGCTAGCCAATGCGAACCGCGTGACACGCCCCCGGGTCCTCGATCGAGACGGACGCCGATTCCCTTGTAGGCGAAGTTCGTGTTTTCGGCCCACTGTTCGTTCGGCGGGCGCCCTTCCCGCCCCGCCCGTTGTTGCTCTTCGGGAGTCACGCCGAGTCGCCGGCCCGTAGACGGCCCCACCATCTCGTAGGTGCTGATCAGAAAGGGGCCGTAATCCATGTCCCGCCATGGTTCGTCTAAGCCCGCCGCCGGACCACGCTGCGTACCCTTAGGAAGACTCGCGAGGTACTGATCGTCTACACGCGTGTATTGTGAGGGATTGTTCTCGCGCAAATAGTCTTCGCGGATGTACTGAATCACCTGATACTTTTGCTCGGGCACCAGTTGACGCTGCGGCAACATCATCGCGTAGCCGTGCGTCATCGTCTTGTACATCGAATAGGGATCCGATCCGTTCTTGAACTTCCCCGAGGCGAAGGCAAGTGCGTTCGGCAGAGAGCCCTTCTGACTGTGCGTGCCATGGCAATTGGCGCAGATCGATCGGTACAGCCGCTTGCCCTTTTTGAGCGATTCATCATTCCACGACTGAATCCAACCCGCGTGATCGAGATCACTCTCGTATGCCGGCAGCGGCTGGGGAGTGATCAACGACGCTTCCGGCAAGAACGCCGCGACGCCGTCGGGTCCAGCCGAGCCAACTTTGTGGAGAAAACTCACGAGATCGAAGAATTCCCGTTCGCCCGCCAGCAAGTTCACGAGTCCGACCGGCATCATCGAGTTCGAAGTTTTCTCCGCTTCGACCGCATCCTTCTCTACCGGCTGAAGCTGCCCTTTCCCGGGCACGGCAACTTGATACGCATCATCGGTTTGGTCGCGCAGCATGCCCGTGATGATCTCGCCGGTGTCGAGCAAAAACTGTTTCGACTCGTATCCCCGTTCCATCCGTTTGGATGGATCCAGAATGGACTCCACCACGTGGGCGATCGTTGATCGGTCTCCCATCGTGGAAAGATCCGGCCCCAGCAGTTTGCTGCCCTGACCAAGCGTGTGACACTGCGTGCAGCCCATCTCTTGGCGGTGAAACAGCAACGCACCCGACGTGGGATCGCCAAGAATCCGCGCCGTCTTTTCAAGCCGTTCCATCGGGATCGCCTTGAGCTTTTGCTCGAGCGTCTGCGCCAGCACTGGGAAGGAAACGAAAACAAGCGAAAAGAAGAGACAGATTCGCATGGGGTCTGCTAATTTGGCGACAGGAAAAGGCGGGCGTGCTGAGCGATAGGGTACATCATCAGAACGCAAACAACGAACTGAGCCTCGATAGTGGGTGTCAAGAGTGACCGTGGAAACGGAGTCCGGATCACAACCCGCCGACCCATGGCGAAAGCCGACGACCGACGATGAGTCGATCGAAGAACCGCTGCCCACGTGGAGGGATCAATCTGGAACCGCCAGCCTCCTCGCAGGCCTGATCGCGGTTAGCGCCCTGGGCGTGATCGTCGGATTTGCATTTCCGCTTGGAGCCTGGTACGCAAGGAGCGCAGGTGCTCCCGCGTCCTTCACGTACCGGTTGGCTTTCATCTGGACCCTGTTTTTCCCCACTCTTTCAGTCGCGACCTTCGCGGTCGTCGCACCGATGTTTTGTCCCGGTTCGATGCTCCGAAGGGTGCTGTTCACGTTCGTCACACTGGTACCAGGCGGGTTTGTCGCGGGAATCATGTTTTGGCTTACCGACGGCCGAGACCAACCCTACGCACTTCCGATGTTCTATTTCTTTCTCGGGTTGTTTTATGGGGCTGGTACCGTGACCGTCCTCACGCAGATGATCACACCCTGGTCGCTCACTCCCGCACGCAACGAAAACGCCAACACGCCTCCGTTTGGTCTTGGGACTCTGATCCAGTTCACCGCCTTGATCGCGGTCGGTTTCGGGCTCTTCGCGTTGCCCGTCGCGGAAGAGTACCTCCGGCCCGTC
>JBCBLJ010000711.1:0-4387 GCA_038520195.1 Planctomycetota bacterium | reverse complement strand
GACGCCGCGGGCAACCAATTCATCATGACGCGTCACAAAGGAGCGGAGATGCAGATTGCAGACCGGACACCCCGAGTACCGCCGAAATTGAAGATGCAAAACTCCGGAAGAGGGTGGCAGCGACAGGGCTGCCCCCACGACTGACTCCAACTCCCCGATCTCGACTGTGTCACCGACTTTCTTTCGACTCACCGTTGGCTCCGAAGCGATTGATAGTTCATCAATAGCCGTCTGGTTGCCGAGTCCGCCTCCATCCGCCGCCTCGAGAGCGAAAGGGGCCGCGCTTCCGGTTTATCCGAGCGAATGAGGCCGCTTCACATGCGTCACGACATCGAAAAGGCGTCACGCAGTTCCTCGATCACACGGTCGTCCATCACGGAGAGTTCACCGACAGAGCGCGCATTGATCAGGGCTTCGGCGGTCGACTCGAGGACTTCCAATCGATCGAATGCGTCAAGAACACTGGTACCGGTCACCACCACGCCGTCATTTTCCAGGAGCGCGGCCGGATTGGACTTCGAGACGTAGCCGTGAATGTCACAACGATCTCCGAATGCCGCGCCGTAAGCAGCCTTCGCGACATCGCTCAAGAAGACATAGCTCTCGGGTATCGTGCGGACGTCGAGCTGCGCATTGGTCACACTAAACGCGGTCGCGTTGACCGGATGAGCAAAAACGATGGACTGCAAATCGGGGTGGGCCTGATAGATGGCCTGGTGAGCACGCGCCGCCCGGCTGGCGCGCTTACCGGCTTCGCGCTGATCGCCACGAACGAGCACCATCTCTTCCGGTTGCAGTAACTCGCGATCCCTACCCGTGGGCGTAATCAAGAACGTCTGTTCGTCCAATCGTGCGGAGTAACTGCCTTCAGTGCTGATCAACAGCCTTTGACGGCATCCCCGGCGAACGAATTGACAGAGTTGCCGCCGCAACTCGCATTCGACCGGCTGGGGATCAGGAAACTCGAAGGAGTCAAAATCGACACCGCGTTCCGCCGCCAATCGCAGCTGGCTGTCGTCGAGAAATTGCACATCGCCGAGCCGGTTGGCTTTGATGAGTGTCTTCCCCGCGAACTCAAACGCCTCGAAGCGCTGGAACGCATCGCTCAGATCATGGCTGGCCACCACGACGCCATGATTTTCCAGGATCACACTCTGGCAGCCCTCACGAAACGTTGCGGCGATCTTTTGCCCCAACTGCTCGCTACCGGGACACGCGTATGGCGCGAAACCAACCTTGCCGCACACGCTGAACGACTGGTGCACCAAACGCGTATTGGGCGGGGCCCCACAAATGCTGAAAGCAACCAGTGCCGACGAATGCGCGTGCACGATGCCGTTGACATCCGATCGTGTTTCGTAGATCGATCGATGGAAAGGAAACTCGGAGGATGGCGGATGTCGCCCGTCGACCGTCCCGTCGGCGCGAACGCACACGATGTCGTCGCGCGTTAAACTCCCTTTGTCGACTCGGGCGGGCGTGATCCAGATGTCTCCCGCGCCGTCACGAATCGAGAGGTTGCCACCGGATGTCGTCGTCATCCGATAGCGGTAAATGCGATCGATCGCCTGAACAATTTCATCGCGTGGGTGAACAACGGAACGTTGCCGAATCATTCAGTTGCCTCGACCAAGGGAGTGACCTACAACGCAGTCACTCGGGTTCGAGAGGGGACTGCGATGGCTCTGCGTTTCGATGGGATCAGCGCGGCGACAGTCTACAACGAAAACGTATCGCTGTGCCGGCTGGCGGGACGCGAGAGCCGACGGCGGAGGCGGTCACACCATCGCAATCGCTAGTAATCGATCTCGATGCCGCCGTAGGGCGTCAAGCCCGGCGAAAGAACGACGGTGTCAATGAAGTTGCTGTCGGCCGGGAGACGTAGGTTGAGGTGTTCGAAGTAAGTGCGATCGAACAGGTTTTCAGCTCCAAACACAATATTGACGCCGCGGGAGGGTCGCAGATAGCCGCGAAGGTAGCTGGTCGCGAATCCCGGTGTCTCGGTCTCCAGTTGCACCACGCCCGTCGCCGGCGCAACGGCACGAAGCGTCCCGACTCGGTCTTGGTTGTCGACGATTCGCCATCCCCACTCGATTCCCCAATTATTCTCAGCACCAGTATCGCTGAAACGAATACCCAGCCGGCTCTCCAGCGGGTTGATACCCGCAAGCGGTTGGTCGATTTCGCGATCACGCCCATCGAGGAAAGCAAGACTGAAGAAGGTTTGCCAGCCGTCGTTTAAGTCTGCCTCGCCGTAGTATTCGAACCCGGTTAGCGTTGCATAGTCGGTGTTGATCGCCTGCAACAGACGCGCGCCCGTCGGGTCCAGGATCTCGTTCGCCTCGTAGGTCACGTAGTCCAGGATCCAACTGTGGAAGAGATTCAACCGCGAGCGAACGTACTCATACTCGGCATCAAATCGGATGTCGGCCTGCCAGTTGCGTTCCTTTCGAAGTGTGGGGTTCCCGATGACCCGACTGAATCCACTTTGAATCGAGGCCAGGAACAGACCGTCGCTGTAGCGCTGTTCGAGATTGGGCAAGCGTTCGGCGTAGCCAACCCCGACGCGTGCGCTCCATGCCGGCGAGAGTTCGATGTCATTGGTGAGGAAGAACGACCCCAACACATCGGAGACGTCAAGATCCTCGTTGATCACTCCAGTCCCAACGTCGCGGAAGTTCGACGAGGCATTGACGTCGTTCGCGTCCGCTCGCGTGCTCGCGAACGCGATCCGGGCACCGATCGCCGTCTGGATGAAGTCTCGCGGAGCGAAAGAGTATTCCGTGTACACGCCGGGCTCAAAGACTTCAGCCGACGGCAGTCCGGTGAAGATGGAACCCAGCGATGTGCCACCGGATTCGAAGCCGTTGAGATCGAACTCTTCGCCAATCTCTTGCCTCAGATAGCGGAAATCGACGCCCGCTCCGATCGTGCGATCGCGATCAATCTCTTGTGTGAATCCGGCTCGAATACCGGACGAGGCCATCTCACCATCGACGTCACCCGAAAACCCATCGCCGACCTGCGTCACACCGGAACCTCGGAGGATTGCTTCATCGACGCGCTGAAGCACCGGAAAGTCATCCCGTCGTTTGCTTCCGTTGTCGGTGTCGCCATCGAATTCGGTGTACCCCGCCCAAGTGTCGACCCGATAGGCGAAACCGGAGCGTTCGTCGCGATGGATCAAGCTGTAGGAAAGGTGGTTGCTGTTGAGATCATCGACGTCAAAGAACTGCCCCGCATACTCGGTGTCCTGCTGATCGACGAGCGAGTAGCGAATCTCACTGCGTGTGTTGTCGTCGTGATCAAAGCCGAAGCCGCTGAAAAGGTTGAATGCGTCGTAGCTTGCGGGAACCAGCAGGCTGCCACCGGATTGATAGTCACTACCCTGGCGGTGGCCCAGATTGACGAAGTAACCGGCACCCTCGCCACCTCCGTAAACGGTCGTTGTGCTGTAGGTCTGGCCGCCGTTGGTTCGCAAGTTCATTCCGGTGCGAAGATGATTCTCCCATCCACACTCGTAGCGTGGCGTCGCGATCGTATCGACATTCAGGAATGCAAAGCCGCTTCCGTAGCGAACCGTGTAGGGCCCGCTGTAGACCTGCACATTGCCGATCAACGATTGGTCGATCTTGGAGAAGACGCCATCGAGGTCGCTACGAATCGGAAACTGATAGGCTCCGTCGTGCGTCGCATAAATCTGCCCGGTGTAGAAGCCACGAATCCGCGGGTCAAAACCGACGGGACTTCGCCTTCGAGCCTTCACCGCCTGCGTCGTCGGAGCGGACGTCAGTGTCTCGCCCACGTCGGGCGTCGCCACCAGATCGAACGTGCTGGCGCCAACGATGTCGACGGCCGGCGCTTCGGTGAGGGCAACTTCACTCGTACCCTGTGTCTCCTCGAGCGCCTCGACGAAGCCAGCGTTCTCAACCGGATTGGTGAGTGTCGGCGCGAGTTCGAGTTGGGCGGGTGAATCCCATTGTTTGAACAGCGATGTCAGCGATGGCTCGTCGGCGATCGAATCAAAGGTGGGCAGATCGACGTCGATCGGCTGCTCGGCACGGTTACTGATCGTCTCGCTTTCCGGCTCAGGAATCTCAGGAAGGTCAATGTCCTGCAGCGCGACTTGCTTGATCTCCTGCTGGAGCCGCAAGTTCTCTGCGAATTCCAACCATTGGAATTGCGGCGCGTCCGACTGGGCCGAGGTGGCTGCCGCGCAAAAGAGAATCAACGCCAACCACTTGCATCCGTGCGTCGTGGGATTCATTTGTTTTTCCGATCCTTGGCCTCACACGAGAACGTGTTTCACGCGTGCTTCAACGGTGAACCAACCGAGGTACGATCTCCAAACAATCGATTGGACATTCTTGCTATCGAATGTGGACCT
>JBCBLJ010000649.1:0-4940 GCA_038520195.1 Planctomycetota bacterium | reverse complement strand
TGCACTGCAGAAGCCGAGGATGGAGTCGCAGATTTCCCAGCGCAATGAAGTCGAGTAGATTAGGACACTGCGACGAGCTGCCAGGCGGCGTGACCATCTGCCCACCGGCTTTGCACACGATGCGCGAACGAATGGACCAAGTCGTTACCCAAATTTGCGCGACACCAAAATGCCAATGGATTGCCGTCGTTGTTTCAGGTTCTCACTACGCCAGATGCTCTGGTTGACAACATTCGCGTTTTTCACACTCGGTTTGTGGAAGCTCTGTGAACATCGTGCGATCTCAGACGTCAAGCAAACTGCTGGAGGATGGCCACCCTCGGTTGTGTTGCCCTACGTCTTGCGAGTCTCGAAATCAGACAACGTCACAATACGCGAGAGCTACCATCTATGGGCTCTCGGTTACGTTGTTCGTGTTCCCTATTCCATTGAGAGGCCGTACGATTCCGGACTCATTTTGACGGTTAGACCGCGCATTCTCATCCAACCTGAAGATGAGATTTCCGTCTCTGGATTTGATTCCATGCGATAACCATTCACACGCTCATTCGCCGGTATGGCTCTCCTCTCAATGCAAATCGATGAACAGACGAGCCTTTGTCGGCGTGAGAACGAGCGGACGCTCAAGGGAATGGTTCAAGAAGACCGACTGAAGTGTCTTGCCGTGCCGGCTGCTGATGGGCTTTGCTCTCGCAGGCCTGCCGGTGATTTGCTTGGTGCTCCGAGGACACTCGCTTTCTAGCGGCCGATATCAACGGACCACTCGTGCGAACGGGGTAACGTGTCCTAAGGACAGCTGCCGCGGCATTCTTGGTCGTGCACATGGCGGCGCTCAAACTCTTAACCCGGTGACGAATGTCTCGCCGATTCAGCTGGTCGCGATCATGACGACGAGTTCTAATCGAGATTGCGACGTCGCACGAAAACGCCCTCGACAGACTTCAATCCGCGAACGATCCCGGCATACCTGGCCAGGATCGCATTCAATTTTTCCAACGCATCATGACTCGAATCGAACACGTCAACTTTGGCTGGCTGCACAAGCCTCCGCTGCCGCCTGCATCTTGCCATTGTCTTTTGGTCACATCCGGGGATGCTGTGATCCTGGTCGACACTGGAATCGGAATGCATGACGTTCTCGATCCCGAACCCCGAATTGGGGCCGACGTGATCGATGCTGCTGGATTCAGATTCCTTCCTGATGTCACCGCGGTTCGTCAACTGAAGTCACAGGGAATCGCGGCGTCGATGGTAACCGACATCGTCTTGACACATTGCGATTCCGACCACGTGGGTGGCCTTTCGGATTTCCCAGCGGCCCGAGTACACCTTGCATCGGAGGAAAAGGCCAATCTTGACGCCGGAAATTCAAGGTACAGCAATGCACAGTTCTCGCATGGGCCTGATTGGCAGACGTACTCGCCGGACGACTCCGAGATGTTTGGCTTGCCCTCGCGCAGAGTGGTGACCTCGGCCGACATCGATATCCGACTCGTGCCTCTCTTCGGTCACACTCTCGGGCACTGCGGGGTAGCGATCCATGACGGCGAGTCATGGCTACTTCATGTTGGTGACGCGTACTATCTCCGCGAAGAATTGACAAATGAAGAGCATCCGATTGGTGAGCTAGCGGCATTTCGGGCCGACGACAACGAACTCCGCAAGGAATCGCTTCAACAGCTACGGCGACTTATCGAACGTGCCGACGGCAATCTCACCTACTTCGGGTACCATGACAGAGCTGAGTTGCCTGACGGTATTCCGTCGTTTGAAGACGTCACATAGAGTTCATTTCGCATGCCTCGCTTTCGGTTGCGGACGCTGTTGCTGATCATATTCGTCGCTGCCCTTGTCTCGTTGTCGTTGAATCAGTTTCTTGTGACGCGGCCTCCCACACAAGCAAGTTATTCGGCGACTGCGCTGAGCGAGTTGCTTGCGGATGGGAAGACGGTGCTGGTGACCATCGATGCGGACTGGGCAATGAACCCGTCAAGCAGACCACGGTACATGTCTCCCGACGTCTCTCGACGTGTCCGCGAGTTAAACATCGCGATGTTGACCGCTAACTGGACCAAGGCCAATCCATCGGTCGACGCGTTGATGCAGTCTCTGAACCAGAGTCGAGTTCCGACTCTTGTCCTGTTTTCGCCCCAAACGCCCGACAGCCCGATCGTGCTTCCGCAAGACCCATCGGAGACGGAGATTCTGGACGCACTCGATGGCAAGACACCCGCGGGCAGAGACGCTCGTTGAACGCGGAATGATTCTTGGTTTTGTGCTCGAGTTGTGGCCCCGTCGGAATCCAGATCGAAGCCGTTCGCCAGCACGTTTCGGTGATCTCGCGGCGGTGGCTGCGGCGGCGTACAATGCCATCGTTGACTCAGCACCAACGAAGATGACACGGGTGAAGAAACCATCACCGTCGCTGCTGAGGGCGACCGTGCCCCAGACGTTTTGGCAGGCCTTTTGAGCGCGAATCATCTCCCTCCCGTTGAACGCTGCGTCGAACGGTTGACGATGGGCATGAGGGTCGCGCCCCTCGCGCTGGTGCCGACGTTGGCTGCCATCGTTGCTGCCGGCTGTTCACCGCTGGGAAGATTCCCCTATGCGGTGGGCGGGTTGATTGGCGCCGCGGCTGGTTATTACCTTGCCGCAATCGTGCGTGCAGTCCTTGAATGGATGATACTGATGTTGATCGCACGGTCTGCGGCGAGCGAGGGTGGAGCTCACGATGAGCCTCCGACCGCGGAGCAACCGCCGGGTTGAGCGGCGCTCGCGGGCGCGGACCCACTCCTCGTCAAGTTCGCGATGCGACGGATTGCTCAAGAGCTGGCGCGTCGGTGATAAAATGGAAAAGGGGCGACGACGAGTTCACGTAACCCGGAACGCTGGGCAATGAAAGACATCCCTGGGATCGATGAAGACGGGAATCCGAAGAACGGCCCGTTCAAGCTCTACTTCAAAAACGGCCGTGTCTCTTGTCAGGGCGAGTTCGACAACGGAAAGAAGTCTGGAAAGTGGAAGTACTTTCTCAACAACGGGCAACTTCAGTCGTCGGGCAGCTTCAAGGACGGCAAGATTGTGGGTCGGTGGAAATGGTTTTACAAGACTGGCGAACCGCGGGGGACGGGCGGCTTTGACGCGGAAGAACAAAAGCACGGAAGCTGGAAGCGATATCATCCCAATGGCCAACTTTGGGACGAAGGTCGCTTCGACCACGGCAAGAAGAAGGGGACCTGGAAAGTCTACAATGAGGCGGGCGAACTCGTGAAAACGGAGACCTTCTAGCCGCGTCTCAGTGGCACTGATGCTCGAGTGGCTTTTGCGACCGCCAGCGCGTCATCCGTATCGGATTGTTGCCGTAACAAGACTTCCTTTCACGACATCGAGTCGAAGGTCTTCGGCGTCTGAGGAAGTGTCTCGGGATTGAACGTCTCGGTCTTGGTGCCGGAAGGCTGTACGCGTCACTCGTAGATCGGGAAGAACGTATTGAAGGCTCGTTCTCCGAAGTCGCCGGGATCGTTGAATCGTCGACCTCGGTCGAGCGCGGAAATGGTATCCATTTCCGAGGGCTCCAATTCAAAGTCGAACAGCGCGAGGTTTTCTCGAAGCCGGTCGGTGCGTGATGACTTGGGCACGATCGAAGTGCCACGCTGTACCGCCCACCGCAACACAACTTGAGCGGGCGTGCGAGAGCACCGTGATGCGATCGTCTTGATTTCGTCGCGCTCGATCACCGATTCACCTTCCTCGGCCATTTGGATCGAAAAATACGACAACGCGCCGAGCGGCGAGAAGCCGGTCACGTGAATCTGGTGCTCCTTGCAGAGTCGCAACAGTTTCTCTTGAGTCAGATACGGGTGTAGCTCAATTTGCAGCACTTCTGGTTTGACGTCGGACGAAGCCATCAGATCGCGGAGCAGCGACGTTCCGAAGTTGCAAACACCCAGGTTCTTCACCAAACCGGCATCGACCAATTCGGTCATCGCTTGCCATGTTTCAATGATGGGCACCGGTGACTCCGCCATGGAGGGCTTTTCGGCATCGGGGTCGAAAAACCATCCGGGCGGATAACGTTCGTCAAACGGTACGAACGCCAACGAGATGGGAAAGTGAACGTGGTAGAGGTCGAGGTAGTCCAACCCGAGATCTCGGAGTGTCTTCTCACAGGCTGGACGGACGTGTTCGGGCCGGTGGTAGGTGTTCCAAAGCTTGCTGGTGACCCACAAGTCTTCGCGGCGCACCAGTCCGCTGGCGACTGCCTCCCGGATGCCTTGGCCGCATTCGCTTTCATTGCCGTAGTCGCAGGCGGCGTCGATGTGCCGGTATCCGATTTCCAGCGCGCTGCGGACGGTTGTCGCAGTTTCCGCAGGATCGATTTTCCAGATGCCGAGGCCCACGGCGGGAATCGAATCGCCGCCGGCAAGTTGGAAGGTGGAGTCAAGTGTCATGGGTGCTTGGATGAGGAGCGAGGCGGGGAATGCGGACGCGTCATCATCCCCCGTCGAGGCGGTGAACACTAGACCGCATAGAAGGCCGAGAATTGAGGTTGGGGCTGTGTCGAAATCCCGTCTTCAAGACCGCGGCCATTGCTGGCTCAGACACGGATTGCTAGGCTTTCGCGGTTGGAAATGCCTTTGTCTTCGTCCTCGTTTGGGTCTGGATTCGCGTCGTGATTGCTCCGAATCGTGCTTCTCAGTTGCCGGATGACCAACGAATCGTCATCACCGGAATCGGCTTGACCGCACCAAATGGAAATGACTGGGCAAGCTTTCGCGAGTCGTTGCTCGAGTGTCGTAGCGGTGTAGCGCCCTATGAGATTCGCTACTTCGGCGAGACGCTGGCTGGTATCTGCAAATTCGACCCCAAGCGTCATCAATCAAAAAAGGATATCCGCCGCGGGACGCGAGCGGGCAGTGTCGGCGTTTATGCGGCGAACG
>JBCBLJ010000093.1:0-15683 GCA_038520195.1 Planctomycetota bacterium | reverse complement strand
TTGAGAGTTGAGAGTTGAGAGTTGAGAGTTGAGAGTTGAGAGTTGAGAGTTGAGAGTGGAGAGTTGAGAGTTGAGAGTTGAGAGTTGGGGCGCTAGTTGGTTTGGGCGATCGCCTTTTTGATTGCGGCAGAGGTTTTCGCGCAGGCGGCGTCGTTATCGAGCTGATTGAGCGGCCGATTGAAGGGCTCGGCGCGAACCGGGCCGTCGTAGCCGATCGCGATCAGCGCTTCGAGAAAGGACTGGATGTCGATCACGCCTGTCGCCGCCGGCAATTCACGCTCGCCGTCTTGCTGTTCCGCCATCGACCGTCCCTTTGGTGCGTCGTTCAAGTCGCACCCGACGACCTGGCCGGCATCGAGCGCGAGAATCTCGTTCGCCGATTCGCCCGCCGTGAACCAATGCCAGGAGTCCAGCACTAATCCCATGTTGTCGACATCGATCTCAGAATGAAGATCGAGCGTTTCCTTCATCGTGTGAATGAACGGAAACCTCTTCGACACCCTCAGTGACTGCGTTCCGACGTACTCGAGTCCAAAACTCAGCCCGTTGTCCTTCAAGACTCTTGCGACTTCTCGGAGTCGAGTCGCGTGTTGCCTAAAATTCGCGACATACGTCAACTCGTCATGGCAGGGCATCAGCCACGTTCCCATTCGCGTTCCGCCGGCGCGGCGAATCGCTGCCGCACGTTTGGGCAACTGCTTGAGATCGTCTTCGAATCGCGCGGCGTCCTTGCGAAACTCGACGGGCAAGCCGGCCGAACCCCAGACGAGGCCGTTGGCCTTCAAAAGTCCCACCAACTCATCGCTTTGGGCGTCCGACAAGTTCGCGAGTTCGTACGGAGACGCCGCAACCGACTCAAAACCATGCTTGGCTGCCAACTCGATGGCATCTCGCTGGTTTGCTTTGACGCCAATGCTTCCCCAGCGAAGATCAATCGTGAACTTCCGGTTTTTTGACGCTGCGACCGCCGAGCCGAGACCCGCAAGCAATGTGGATCCGACTGCCAAAAACTCCCGCCTCAAAAGTCCCATCGGTGCACCTATTCAGTCGTCAGAGCCCTTCAATCCCCTGAGTTTAGCATCTCGGTGACGAAGGTGTTTGAGCGACGGGACGGCCGGCTCCAAATGGCACCACGAGGTCGCATTGGTTACCGCCCGCGAAGTACCGCATTGGCGATGTCATCGCTTTGCCAACGACGTGTGCTTCGGTTCGATCGCGGTTGTCGTAGTTGACACTGACCGCGCACGGCTAAAAGACGCGGATGAGTTCGACGGTGAATTTTAACGTCGCGTTGGGCGGAATTTTGGGCGGCTTGCCCGCTTCACCGTAGCCCAAATCGGGAGGCACCTCGAGCTCGATCATGCCGCCCTCGCCAAGCAACATCAGTCCTTCACGCCACCCTTTGACGACCTCCCCGAGATTGAAGATGACGCCTTCACCACGCGTATAAGAATTGTCGAAGACCGTACCATCCTCCAGTTTTCCGATGTACTGAACCTTGACATCACTCGCGCTGCCCGGCTTGCTTCGGTCGGATTTGCGAGTGATTCGATAGCGAAGCCCTGAATCCGTTGTCGAGAAGGAGGTCGGCGCGTCGGGATCTTCGGGGCCTGGCCCAGGAGCGAGTCCAGAACATCCGATTGCGGACAACAAGATCGCCGTGAAAACCGAACTGGCGGTCAGGAGGCGTGGTGAGCTTGTCATGAAACGATCACAGAATGGGGACGGTGGACGCCCTATTCTGACACGAAACACGGCAAATGCGACGGGTGGCCGCGGAAACGCAGGCCCTACAAGCGAACCTTTCGTTCGACCGATTCCATCAGTGCCTTTGGATTCAGCGGTTTTGGAAACCAGTCGTCCACACCGTTCTTGTCTCCGATCGAGAGACCGCTCTCAGCCGGCGACTCACCACTGACCGCGTAGATCGCACAACCATCGAATTTGGGATCTTTTCGCAGTGTTCGAACGAGTTCCGCGCCGTCGCACACCGGCATTTGCATGTCGACGATGATGACATCGGGAAGACCAGACGCACCGAGGCTGTCCAAGGCTTGTCGCCCATCGGCAAAACCATTGACGGTGTAGCCCCGGAGACGCAAGAACCCGGCCAGCATCTCACGCTCGTTTCGATCATCTTCGACAATCGCGACCTGAAGCGACCGGGTCGTGGAATCATCCCGCGCTGATTCACCTTCTTCCCGCTCAGGGCTACCCCCGGCCCGTTGGAGCCATTCACTCTCGTTGAGTCGCTGAATGACGTCTCGCACGGTGTTGAACGCGGCTTCCGCCTCTTCGGGTTGCCCTGCATTTAGAAGCTCGCGATACAAGTGAATCCCAAGCGAGATTTGGTGAAGCTCGTTGCGCACGGCGTGGCGCAGACGCTTCGGTAACCGCGCAACTTCAGCCGGTCCAATTCTTCGTGCCACCGCTGGATCGTCGCCAAGCTCGCCCCGGAGAATTGAGATTTCCTTGGGAGCATCGACGCCAACGCGAGCCTGCCCCGATCGGACCCGCAAGAAATGAACCGTGATCCCGACTTCAGGAAAGTGAATCAGGTCTTCGCTTCTACGCGTAAGCACCAACATCGCAATGCCCCCCTGCGTGCTGCTTGACGCCACGCCGACTCAGGCGCGGTCAATCAGTGTCAGCGTCCGTGATTCGTGTACCGGCGTCAACAGAAAAATGAAATGGACTTCACAGATTCATCATGTTTTCGTTTGCGAGTCGTTGACAATCCAGGCAGATCACATCCTGGACACCAACCCAAACATCCTTGAACGCTCGGTAATCCATGCTTGCAGCAACCAATGCAGTTGCAGTGGTGCTCAACGATTTCGGCAAACCGGAACACCCTCTCGCTACGATGTTTCCACCACGACTTGCGTGATCGCTTCCATCAATTGCTGCGGATCCAGCGGTTTCACCAGATGAAGGTCGAATCCGGCCTCCTTTGCCAACGCCCGGTCTTCGTCGCGTCCATAGCCGGTCACTGCGATCAATCGAAGCGAGTGATGCTGAGCGTCATCGCGAATCTGCCGAGCGAACTCGTAGCCGTTGAGGTCAGGTAGTCCAATATCCACTACCGCGACATCCGGCTCCCAATCGGCGACTTCACGCAAGCCGGTCAGGCCGTCGGCCGCGGTCGCAACGTCGAAGCCTTTGAATTGAAGCGACCTCGCGAGCATCCGCCGGATCCCATCATTGTCTTCGACCAGCAGAACTTTGATATCGGTGTCCACTTCACCCTTGATCAGTTGCTTCGGACGGGGCCTCAGATCGGTCATCGGCAGACGGATCGTGAACTCGCTTCCACGACCGGGCCCGGCGCTGTGTGCGATGACCGCTCCGTCGTGAGCCTCGACGATCGCTTTGACCAGCGGAAGCCCGAGTCCCATGCCACCGTGCGTTCGTTCAAAGGTCTGCTCGGACTGGACGAACGGCTCGAAGATCTCCGGCAGAAGAGCCGACGAAATTCCGGCGCCTTCATCCCGCACCGTGATCACTGCCTTGTCGCGATCCCTCCCGATGCTGTACCAGATCGTGCTTTGCCGAGGGCTGTACTTCGAGGCGTTGACCAACAAGTTCACTTGCGCCTGTTGAAGGCGACTCGAATCGGCACAGACAAAAATGGGGTTGTCCGCGACGTCCACATAGACCCGTTGATCGGCTTCATCGAAACGGTGTCGAACGCTGTCGAGCACGTTCGATGCCAACCCCGCGATGTCGATCGGCTCAGGGCGAATCGTGAGCTTCCCATTGGTAAACCGCGCGACATCGAGCAGGTCATCGAGCAGCAACGAAATATGCTCGAGTTGCACGCTGATTAAGTCGCGGGCTTCCTGTTCTGTCTCCTCGTCCAGCGCCGACTCCTTTAGCAAGCTGCTGGCGTTGAGAATGGCGGCGAATGGATTCCGAAGCTCATGGGAGAGCGTCGCCAAGAATTGATCGCGCTGCTGAACGGCTCGACGTTGTCGTGTCATGTCGCGGGCGATCACCGACGCGCCGTCGATCTCGCCCCGATGGGTGCGAATCGGAGAAATCGTGAGAGCAACGTCGAAGGTTTGGCCGGACTTTTTCTGGCGAATCGTCTCCAGTCGATCCATTGCCTTGCCTTCACCAATTCGCCGCATGCATTCATCCGCTTCCGACGCATAGTCGGTCGGGCAAAGAATCGAATCGCTCTGCCCCACAACCTCCCCGGCCGCAAATCCAAACAGATTGAGGGCTCCCTTGTTCCAAGTCCGAATCCGTCCGCTGAGATCGACTCGGTAAATGGCGTCATCGGAATGTTCCACGATCTCGCTCAACTCGAGCAACCGCACCTGCGCTTCTTTGAGTTTGGTGATGTCCACCATCGTCAGGACGACGCCGTCAATTCCATTGGGGGCGACGTAAGGACGGATTCGCAAGAAGTACCAGGTGTCAGATTTTTCACACACCTCGAAATCCAATGCATCGCCCCCGGCGATCACCGACTGGATGTCGTCAGAGAGACTTGGGTGCTCCACTCGGTGGGCGAAGTTGTCGAAGCGTCGCCCGAGGTCCTGCGGGATCAGATTGAAGATGTCCGCGAGACCGGGCGTGAATCGCCGGATGCCCATTTCGCGATCCAGGAACAACGTGTGCACGTCAATGCTGTTGAGCAGGTTGTCCATGTCACTGGTCAACTCGACCAATTCGGTGATTTTCCGCTGGTGTTCGGAATTCACCATGTAAAGCTCTTCGTTGACGCTGTGAAGTTCCTCGTTCGTGCTTTGAAGTTCCTCGTTCGCGGCCGTCAACTCTTCATTCGCCGATTGAAGCTCTTCGTTGGTACTCTGCAACTCCTCGATCGTCGACTGCAAACTGTCTTTCGTAAACTCGAGTTCCCGCTGCACCTCTTGAAACTCACGCGAATCATCGGTGAACGCGATTTCCTCCCCTTCGATGATTTGATTCTCGCGTTGCCCCTCGGAAACAAACTGGACCAGCAGCTTTGGCGGGCCCGAACCGGTGGCAATTTGAGAGACCGTGATCTGCAGTACCTCGACGTGCTCTCCATAGTGGAAGGGGATGTTTGGAACGGTGACCGGTTTGCCGAGTCGCTCGGCCCGACGCATCGACGTCGAAACCGCCGACGTCAGATCACGATGCAACATCGTCAGGATGTCGTTTCGGGGCCGCCCGCTGCCAAATTGCAAGTATCGGTTTGCGCCGGGAAAGACGTGGAGAATCTGCCGACTGGTGTCCACTAGCAACGATGGCGGCATGAACAGGTCGAGAAGCTGATCATAAGCGCGAATCAGTGACCGCCCCTCACCGACCCCCGAATGCGAAAGCGCCGGCAACTCAACTTGTGTCTCAGCCCTTCGGATGGCGCGACCGCCGGGGCGATTTTCGGCCGAGAGATGCATGTCGCGATGCTTTGAATAGATTCGCGCACGTTCGTCAAACGTGCGATAAACATCCTTTAAATCACCGATCGTCTCACTTGAGCCCAACACAAGGAATGCATCGCGCCGTAGGCCAAAATGAAACAGACTGAGGACCTTGCGCTGCGATTCCGGAGTCAAATAGATCAACAGGTTTCGGCAGGTGATCAAATCCAGTTTGGTGAACGGTGCATCGCGGACCACGTTGTGTGGCGAAAAGACGACGTATTTTCGCAGTTCCGGTGATACCTGATACTGTCCGTCGCGCTCGACAAAGTACTTCCGCAAGCGTTCACCGCTCACCGACGCGACTTGATCGGCGGAATAAAGGCCTTGGCTGGCGAATGCCAACGACTTCTCGTGCACATCGGTCGCAAAGACGCGTATCTCGCGGTCCAAGCCAGCCTTTTCCAGATGCTCCACCAGCAACATGGTGATCGAGTAAGCTTCCTCGCCGGTCGCACAACCCGCCACCCAAACTCGAATCTCTTTTTGGTCCTGGGCGGCGATCGAAGGGATCACCCGATCGGTCAGTTGATCAAAGATTTCGCCGTCACGAAAAAAACGGGTCACTCCGATCAGCAAATCGCTGTAGACCAAATCCAATTCGGCGGGCTGTTCACAGACCAACTCTGCGTAGTGCTCCAAGTCTTCGACACCGCAAAGCGACGTGCGACGTTCCAATCGCCGCGTAATCGTCGACGTCCGATAGTCAGAAAAATCAATTCCGTACTGAGCGTTAAGCTGGGTAAGGATGCGTGCGATCGGCCCGCTCACCTCAGCTTGCTTCGCAAACTCCAGTGGTGACTTGCGAATCGATCCTTCGATGTGGCGGGCCAGAGCGCCCGGAATCGTATCGGAACTTAACTCCGCATCGACAACGCCCGTCTCTCGCGCCGCGTTGGGCATGCCGTTGAAGCGAGGATCGCGTTGTGTCAGCACAAGTCCGCCACTATTGTGAATATCCACCACTCCCCGTTTGCCGTCGGTGCCGGTGCCGGAAAGAATGACGGCGACCGAACGTTGTCCGCAATCCTGGGCGAGAGAACGCAAGAAGTGGTCGATGGGAAACGTCAACTGTTCCGTCGGACGATCCGTCAAAAGCAACTTGCGCTGGGAAATGATGACCTCCTTCTTCGGAGGCAGCAGGTAAACGTTATTGGGTCGAACGTCGACGGCGTCTTCAATGATGTGGATTGGCAACTCCGTTTGACGCGCCAGCAATTGGTCCATCACGCTTTTGAAATCGGGCGACACGTGCTGAATCACGATGTACGCCATCGGGGCCGTGACGTCCGCCGACCGAAAAAAATCCTCGAGCGCTTCCAGCCCTCCGGCCGAAGCCCCGATGCCAACGACATAAAAGTCGTCATCCAAGTGCGGCACAGCTAAATTACCCCCAGTCTGTCCATCAGACCGCTTTCGAATCCCGCGAAACTTCGGGGCGCTAATCTCCGCTGGTCACAAACTTGCCGAAATGGCCGACTGCCCCGTCTATCTATGCTACCACGACGGAAAGATCACGTTAAACACCCCCAGGTACGAGGTGGAATTCACGCGCGATTGGCCGTTAGGTAAACTGCCGACGAGGGGCGTCCACCTGCACGAAAGACGAAATGACGCTAGCGGAAAGCGAGCCGTCGCCGAAGGGCGTGTGGCTCGACAGCGAGGAGGTTCATCAGTTGAGAGACCAGATTCAGGCACTCAAAGTCGGTTACGCGCTGCTCATTGATGAGGGCGAGTTAGAAGATTCGGAGCGGGCCGAAGTCTACCGAGAAATGGGCGAGGCGATCTCCAAACTGGCAGAAAGTCGTTTTTTCCGTGGCGTGAAAAGTGGTTAAAAAAGCCTCCACAGGCGGGGCAATAGCCTGCGGAGGCTGAGGTGAGTCGATGTAGCCGGGGCAGTAGCTCGTGACTCACATCACTTCACAGCCTTGACCGTGACGCGACAGCGGTAGTTTCTCCATCGCATCAACGTCTGTCTGTGGGAAAGTTACCGCATCATCCGATTTCTTTTTTTGTGCATGGATCATGGACCGACCGGTGCGTGGGGAAACCATCCGATTTCTCGTCGTTGACGATCATTCCCTCATCAGGCGAGGCATTCTTGCGTCACTCAAACAACACGAAAACTGGCACGTCGCCGACGCCGTTGGGACCCTCGCCGAAGGTCTTCTCGCCATCCGGGCCCACCACATTGATGTTGCTATCATCGACCTCGGCCTGCCCGATGGATCCGGTCTCGAATTCATCGAACAAGCCTTAGAAATCGCGCCGAACCTCAAAATCGTGGTTTCCTCGATGCGCGACGAATTGGTTTTCGCCCCCCGATGCATCGCCCAAGGCGCGATGGGGTATGTCGCCAAGCAGACCTCCGACGAGCGATTGACCTTGGCTATCGAGAGTGTGATCGATGGCGAGATTTACCTCAGCGAATCGGTCCGCGCCCTGCGGAATGGAGCACCAATCGTGAGAACCGACCCCGCGTCCGTGGGCTCGCTTCCGCCACGATTTGAGTCGCTGGCAAGACTTTCTAATCGGGAATTGTCCGTCTTCGAACTCGTCGGAATGGGCTTCACCACCAAGGAAATCGCGGATCGATTGTCCGTGAAGACGAAGACAATTGATTCGTTCCGAGAACGGATCAAGAACAAGTTGGAGCTTGGCTCCTCCTCCGAGTTGCTCCAATTTGCGACTCGCTGGACCGTCGCGGTCGAGGAAGGGTCTTAGCTCAAAAGGCGCTGGCGAACCCGCATTGCCACACGGCGTGTGGCACTGCCCCTGCAGATTCGCCTGCGCCGCAAAAAACGCTAGCTGGCCACAAGTGCCATGAACTCGGAATTCAACTCCCGAAACAGCTGCTCGGGATCGATCGGCTTCGGATACCACGCGTCAACGCCGTGTGGCCCGATCTCCAACCCAACTTCTTCGGGCGACTCGCCGCTGACGGCGATAATCGGAATGTGGCGCGTCGAAGGATTTGCCCGCAACCGACTGACCGTCCATACGCCGTCAAACTTCGGCATGTTCAGGTCAAGCAAAATGATGTCCGGGATCGCGTGATCCTCGAGGTACGCCATCGCATCGGCGCCGTTCTCGGCAGTTTGAACGCTCATCCGCTTCAGCTTGAGGTAACAAGCAAGCAACTGACTTTCATTGCGGTTGTCTTCCACAATGAGTGTGCTGCGAAGCGGTGGCTCCTTCTGAAACCTATTCTGCTCGTCCGATAACTCGCCGCGTAAAATCGGTATCTCAGGCGGCGCTTTGACTCCAATGCGAACCCGAGACGGGCCCGGCCTCAGAATCCGAACTTCAATCCCCGTACCGGGAAATCGTATCGACTCATCATTCTTACGAGTGATCACGAGCATGGCGATTCTTCCTCACGCCTGAGCCGCGTTCTGGTGCCCTCGTCTCAACGGCTCGGTAATGGATGTCACTGCCCCACTGACACCAGTGGTCGGTACGTATACAACGGTACCATCGGACCGAGATCGCGCGACATCCAGTCGTCGGCAAAGAAGCCGACAAGAATCACTCCCTCACGAAGAGTCCACGCGAAGCATACCATAGTGCACGGACGCAATCCAATAGCGATCTGACGTGAAACTTGCTCCCGCGGCACAAGGATTGGATGAGCAATCACTTTCTTAGCCATCAAAACTTCGACTTTCGAGAGTGTCGTGCGCGCATGAACCGCCGCGTCTAAATACATGAGTTTCACGGATTCCAAGCCAACAGCAGTGGTCGGGATCGGCGCTTCGGCGGGCGGACTGCAATCTCTTGAGCCGATCCTCGAACGGCTCAAAACCGATGGCGGACTCGCGTGTGTCGTCGTCGTTCATCTCGCTCCCGATGCGAGAAGTTTTCTGAGCGAGATCCTTGGCCGACACACCGCGATGAAGGTGTTGGACGCCGAGGAAGGAATGACGATCGCGGCCAACACGGTCTACGTCAACGTACCCGGCAAGGAACTCCGACTCCAAGACTCGAGGTTCGTTCTCAACGATCTGGAGGAACACTACACCGCTCGACCCGTCGACGAGTTCTTTATCTCACTCTCGCGAGCTTTCGGCGAGCAAGCGATCGGCCTCATCCTTTCGGGGACCGGGTCTGACGGCACCAATGGGCTTCGAGAGATCCGCGCTTGCGGCGGCATGACAGTCGTCGAATCTCCGCGGACCGCCCAGTTCGATGGGATGCCGCTAAGCGCGATCTCGGCTGGATGCGTGGACTACGTACTTCCGCGCGAAAAAATCCCCGAAGCGATCCACAACCGGCTCGACGGCGAGCCCTGTGCGCCCCCCAATCACGATGGCGACCACCCGCAAATCAACAGCGTGTTTGAGTTGCTCAGCGCTCGACACGGCATCGACTTTTCCCAATACAAGCCGAGCACCATCATTCGCAGGATGGAACGGCGACTCCGGGCGCGCGAGGCGGGCACGCTCCAGGAGTACGTCGGTATGCTGGCCCGTGACTTCACCGAACTCGACGCCCTTTACAGCGATTTACTCATCGGCGTCACCGAGTTCTTTCGCGACGAGGAGGCCTTCGCCAAACTTAAGATGCACTTGACGAAGGCCGTCGAAGACCTCGAAGCCGATGAAGAGTTGCGGTTTTGGGTAGCTGGCTGCGCCACCGGTGAAGAGGTGTTTACACTCGCCATCATCGCGCACGAGTGTTTCGCGGCGTGCAACCGCGAAGTCCGACTCAAGGTCCTCGCCACCGACGTTCACGAAAACGCCCTCGCACACGCCTCCAAGGGACTCTATCACCGCGATCACCTGCAACGCTTGTCGGCCGAACGGATCATGCGATTCTTCACCCCCGAGGGGCCTCAGCATTTACGAATCAGCGGCGAACTGAGGCGGCACGTTATCTTCTCGCGGCACAACGTGATCGAAGACCCGCCGTTCACGCGGCTTCACCTCGTCTCATGCCGAAACATGCTGATCTATCTCAACTCGAGGTCCCAGCGGGTAGCACTCGCATCGTTTCACTTCGCGCTTCAGTCCCACGGATTGCTTTTTCTCGGCTCCAGCGAAGTTCCAACTCAGATGGAGCAAGCGTTTGACTCCGTTGACCTCGGCGCACACCTCTATCGCAAATCACCCAACCAACCGCCTCTTATCGGCGAGTCGCCCATCCTCCCGAAACGCTCGCTCGAAACAAGCCCGCTGTCGGTCGCCGACGAGACGGACTTCGAATCGCATCAGCCTAGCTTTAGTCGACTGCTGGAGGCTTACGAAATACTGCTCGATCATTTTATCGGCGACGGTGTCTTTGTGAACTCAAATCAAGCGGTGATCCACGTCTTTGGCAACGCACATCGATTCTTGGTGAGTGAGTCAGGCCGATTCTCGGAAAATCTCAGCCAACGACTCCCACAGAATCTGCGAGGCTTTTTCGCCGCGGCACTGCTTCGAGCTTCCAGCAGCGGCGAATGCATCCGATTGAGAGACGTCGAGTTCCCGGACGAACAAATCGACGTGACCGTCCGCGCTCTCCGGCGCGACCCCAGTGCCGAGTGCCTCTGGTTGATCGAATTCGGTCAACCCACACCCAAAAACGATCTCGAGGTCAAGGAGTATCCCGTCGGTAGCCTCGGCGAAGATCACGAAGCCATGGCGGCGGAGCTGACGTACACACGCGAAACGCTTCACGCCACCATCGAAGAACTTGAAGCCAGTAACGAGGAGCTACAATCGACCAATCAAGAGTTGATCGCGTCCAACCAAGAACTCCAAAGCATCAACGAAAAACTGCAAAGCGTCAATGAAGAGTTCTTTACCGTCAACGCGGAAAATGAGCGGCGAATGACCGAGCTCCGGCAGGCCGGTGACGACTGGATGCAATTGCTCGACGCCTCCGAAAGCGGAACGATCCTGCTGGACAACGAACTCAACATCGCGCGCTTCACCCCCTCGACGACTCATTACTTTGATCTCGTGCCACATGACATCGGCCGACCGTTAAGCAACTTCGTCCACCACGTGGCCCTGCCAAATCTGTTCGAACTTTTGGAGCAGGTTATCGTCTCCCGTAAGCCGATTCTCAAACGCGCGCGACATACCAAAGGCCATCCCATCGCCGTCAAGATCGCGCCCTTTGGCCAAGACGAAGACGATTCCCGAATCACACTCACCTTCGCGCCTCTACCCGAGATCGAAGAGTCATAGCGTCCCGATTGCCGACGGTGCTCAACCAGGCGATGTCGACGGTGCTCAACCAGGCGATGGCACTGTGAAGTCCGATTGAAGACGGTCGGCCGAGTTCGATCAGACTTGCTCCGACGGATCGAGCTGGAACGCAGGTGGGCGGCAGACTGTGTCCCCACACGCCCCTCGGTCTCAACGCAGTAAGCCCGCTCGCTCTCCTCAGAACGTGAACGTGTAACGCGTGCAGGCCGCAGGACCCACCTTCAATCGGACGTTTTCGAACGCTCAAAGGTTGATTTCAAGCATGAGGCACTGAAAATGGACGGTTTCTCCTCACTCTCATCGGAAAGGCACCGTTGGTCTCCACGTTGCATGATTGGTTCGCCCTTTTGCGGCGCCGCTTTGTTCCCTCGGCGACCGCCGCGCTCGTCGTGCTCGGGATCGCTGCTGCTGTAATCGTTTTTTATCCGCGGCGATACCACTCCATTTCAAAAGTGATGCTTCGCGTCGGGCGCGAGAGTGTGTCGCTCGATCCGACCGCCACGACGGGTGGTGCGGACACGATGTCGCTGCATCGGACTCGCGAAAACGAAATCAACACGACTCTGGAAGTCATGAAGAGTCGACAGGTTGCGGAGTTGGTCTTGCAGGAACTCGGAACTCAAGCCGTGCTGAACGGTTACCTCGACGCGTCCGACAAGCCGAAGCGATCGACCAACCCGGTTGGGGCAATCAAGGGTTTCATCAAGAGAGCGGTCTCGGATTTGGATCCCGTCGATCCGCATGAGCAAGCTCTGATTGAACTGGAGAGCAACATCCAGATCGATGCGCCAAAAGAATCAAGCGTGATCGAGATCGAGTATCGAGCAAAGTCACCGGAGTTGGCTCGAGCGGTCGTTGAGAAGTGGGTGGATTCGTTCGTTCACGAACACATTCGGCTGAACCGGACGGAGGGCACCTTCGAATTCTTCGAAGAACAAGAGGAACTGTTGACCGCGGAGTTGGCATCTCTACAAGATCAGATTCGAGCACATAAAACGGAATACGGCTTGGTCACCGTCGAGGGCCAACAGTCTCTCTTGGAACAGCAACTGCTCGAAGTGCGCCGCGAAACGGCAAACACGCAATCCGCTTTGGTTGCGTCGAAGGCAAGCGTCCAATCCCTCCGCGAAGCCCTTTCCAGGCTCAGTTCCGACCTCGTAATTAGCGAGGTCGAAGGTTTGGAAGACACCACCGCCGAGGCCGTTCAGCAAAAGGTCTTTGAGTTAGAACTTGAAGAAAAGAATTTGGATTCTCGGTACACGGCCGGGCACCCTCGTTTGATCGCCGTCCGGCAACAACTCGTGCAGGTACGGAGACTCGCCGCGAGCATCACCGACGCAGAGTCGCGTCAGGAAGTGACGACCGGATTGAATCCTTCGCACAGTGACATCACCACCCAATGGATCATTGAGTCTGCCAACGAGGCGGCCCAAACAAATAAGCTGGCGCAGTTGGAGACGCGGCAGCAAGCCATGATGCTTGAGCTGGAGACGCTGAATCAAAATGAATCGGTCATGGCCGAATTGCTGCGAAAGCATGAGGTGCTGAAAGACCGCTACACGCTCCATTCGCGGAAAATGGAACAGGCAAGGTTGAACGATGCTCTCAGTGACCAGAGCATCACAAGTGTGAACGTCATTCAATCGGCGAGCCTTGAACGACGCCCCATCAGCCCCAGAAAAACGATCTGCGCGTTGCTGGGGTGTCTTGCTTCGCTTGCCGCGGCAGTGTCGGTTGCGCTCCTGCTGGACTCAAGACATGCCAATGGCGAAGTCCGTTTGCCGGCGACGGCATCGTCGCAGTCTTCCGCCGCGACGTCGACGTTGGTTCGAAAGAGTGAGGGACCGTTGCCTCGTCTCCACCCTGGTGTGGAGACTCCGGTTTCGGTGGGTGATGAACCCGAGCTCGCGCGATCGCGAGCACCGAGATGACCTCGGAGTTGGGTGGCGAATCCGCTGGCGGGGATTCCAACCGGGTTGAGCAAAGGAATCGCTGGCTGGCCGGGATGTCCATCGCGGACCAAGGACTCGTGAGCGCGTGCGGGTTCCTCACCGTCGTCGCCGTTGGACGCGGCGTTTCGATGCAGTCGTTGGGCGTTTACTCGCTCGCGTACTCTCTCATCGTGCTGGTCTCGACACTGATTCGAGCGTTGATCGTCACGCCGTACACGGTCTTTTCACGTCGCGAAACCGGACTCCGGCGGGAGCAGATGCGAGGCGCTTGCCGCCGATTGCTTCTCATCTCGCTGACGACGATTGCGTTAACGACCGCGGTGATAGGAGCTGTTGCATTTCTGGCCGGCAGCGAACTTTGGTTGATTGTTTGTGCGACCGGCGCGGCAATGGCGGGCGTTTCCATACGCGAGTTTTCTCGCCGACTCTCGTTCTCGGATTTGAGGTTCTCCGATGCGTTGATCATGGATACGGCCGGAGGGTTCATTCTGCTGACGTATCTCGCGGTCGAATTCCGGTCGCTCAGCGTGCCCGCCGTTTTAATCGTTCTCGCAATAAGCTCGGCCCTACCGGCGATAACACTGCTGTGGGTGCGTCGCGGGGATTTTTCGATCGCCAAAGAGTCGCTCCGCGACGACATCGTTCGCAATCTGACGTTCGGACGCTGGGTCGCTGTATCGCAGGTAACGCACGCAGCCCACGGCTATGTCGTGCACTGGATCCTTGCCGCCGTGGGAGGCGTTGCAACGACAGGTCTCTATGCGGCGGCATGGTCGGTCGTTCAGTTGGCCAGTCCGTTCATCCAGGGCGTCGGTAACTTTGCTGGCCCCTGTCTTTCGAACACCTTGGCGCAAGGCGGCGAATCGCAGCTAAGAAAAGGAGTGCGTCAGCTATCCCGAGTTCTGGCTCTAACGCTAGCCCCGTACACGCTCGCGCTTGCGGTGGCGGGGCCGTCGATTCACGGATTGTTGTTCAATTCCGAGGAAACGCCGCTTCGGTGGTTGACCGGCATCCTGGCGCTGGGGCTCAGCCTGGGAGCGGTGGTTTTGCCCCACGGGAAAGCAATCTCCGTAATGGAAAAGCCCTACTGGAACAGCCTCCTCAATGGCGTCAACTTGGTGTCAACCTGCGTGGTCGTCTTGATCTTGACGCGAATCGCCGGGTTGATGGGTGCCGCGTGCGGTCTCCTATTCGTGACGACAATGATCAGTTTCGCGAAGTTCTGCGCAAGCGAGTATCTGTTGGCGCGTCACAATGACCGGCCAGTCGAATCGCGATTGGCGGAGGCGCGTTGAGCGATGACGAGTCCTTCGAGTTCGGCAATGACATCCGCGCGACTTGCTCTGCCGCGAGCCGTCGTTTGGCCCATCTGGCTGATGTCGCTTTTCTCACTCTCCCTACCTGGGCGTTCCTCCGCGCTCGCCGTGGGGGAGCTCGATCTGGTGGGAGTCACAAAGGCCCTGATTCGTGTTGTGTTCTGCGTCTGGTTAGGGCTGATTGCGATGCAGCGATGGTCCGTGTACCGCGACCAAGTTCTGACCGCATCGCCAAGTCAGCCGGAGTCCTTTGCCAGGTCACAACGAGACGTGATCGCGGGAATGGCGTTTTGGTGGCTCTTTTTGATCTGGTCGTTTGCCTCCGTCATCTGGTCACCGCTGAAGAGTGTCTCTCTTGGTCAAACGATCGGAGTCGTCGCGCTAACACTCTTGGCAATGGAAATCGGCGTACGCGTCGCCCATCGTCGAGCAGCGATTGGGGCACTACTGCGAAGCACCAGTCTCACGCTCGCAGGTTTTAGTGGCATCATTCTTTGCGTCCACGTGATGCGGCCGGACTTATCGGGCTTGGATCGAGGCATCTTGATAGATGGACACAACGGAATGGTGCATCCAACCGCAGCGGGCGCGACGGCATCGCTTGGGCTCGCCATGTTGTGGTTGACACACAGTCTTGACCTCGGGCGTTTCGCTTTCGGAACGACCGCGATGCTATCGTTGGGTCATCTCGCCGTTTTGCTTTCGGCCAACAGCCGAACGGCACTGGCGATTTCCTGCATCACCCTTGGTCTCGCGTTTCTATGCTACTCAGGCGTCGCGCAGCGCGGTTGGACGGCC
>JBCBLJ010000960.1:0-2912 GCA_038520195.1 Planctomycetota bacterium | reverse complement strand
CCTCGCGCAAGATAATCGCAACGACGCCGCGTTTGCGACGCGTGTTCGGCTTGGATTGGGGCGCATTCATCTCACAGCTTGTACCGCAACGGCATCGAATCGACAATCGCGAATCAAAACAGTGATCTCCCTCTCCACAGGCTCCGACGCAAGTTGAACCCTCACCGCGACTTATTCGATCCCAGCCGATGGGAGTCGACGGAAATCGTCCAAGCACACTCCGAAGCGGTGCGCATCTGCGCTCAGCTGAGTGAGCAGGGTCACGTGGCATACTTCGCCGGAGGTTGTGTTCGCGATGCAATGCTGGGGCGAGCACCGAAGGACTTTGATGTCGCGACCGATGCTGTCCCGGATCGCGTTCGCGAGATCTTTGGGCGACGAAAAACGCTCGCATTCGGCGCGTCTTTCGGTGTCATCGGAGTCTTGCCGAACCAAAAGAGCGATTCGACGACCACGCCGACTGAGGTCGCGACGTTTCGCAGCGATGGCGACTACAGCGACGGCCGCCGACCGGACGAAGTGCACTTCGGAGACGCTAAAAACGACGCACAGCGCCGCGACTTCACCATCAACGGGCTGTTTTATGATCCGCGTGAGGCCCGGGTCATCGATTATGTCGACGGCGAGGCCGACCTTGCCAATGGGATCCTGCGGACGATCGGTGATCCCGAGCGCCGTTTTGACGAGGACAAGCTGCGCATGCTTCGCGCCGTACGGTTCGCCACGACGTTGGGTTTCTCCGTGGAGAACGCGACAGCGACCGCCGTGCGGGACCACGCCCAGGAACTCAGCTTGGTCAGCGCCGAACGAATCGGTGCGGAGATGCGGCGTGTGATCGCATCGGTCCGTGCCGATGTCGGACTGCGACTTCTGATCGATCTGAGATTGGACGAGATCGTGTTGCCGGGGATTGCCGAAGCAAACCTGCATCATTTGTCGACGCGGTTGCGGCACCGGACTGGGATGGGGTTCGAGCCGTCGATGGCTCTGGTTTTGATGGCAATCGAGGAGGCCATTGGAGACTCCAACCTGGTCACGAAACAGACCAAGCATTGGCGACTGTCAAACGAAGAGAGTCGTCGAATCAGCTCCGCGATGAAACTTTGGGAGGCCATTGCGGAGGGCGACAAATTGCGCTGGTCCGAACTCCAGCCAAAACTGACGCATCGCGACATCGAAGTGGCGATGTCGGTCGCCGAGGCGATTGTTGCAAGCGAAGGCCGTTCCCGCGCAGGGATCGAACGCTGTGGGGAAGCGCTCTCTTGGGAGCGCGACCGTTTGGATCCGTCGCCACTGTTGACCGGAGATACGCTTCGCGAAGCCGGGTTTAAGCCCGGACCCCAATTTCGAGTCTGGCTCGAGTCGGTGCGGGAACTTCAATTGGATGGAGAGTTGCGGACCACCGAAGAGGCTTTCGAGTGGGTGCGAAAGGCTGCGAAAAACCAATGAAAGCAAATCGCGGCGTGGGACCCATGGCGGGTTGATCTTCCGCTTTGCGCAGATTCCTTCGTAGACTCCCGCGCTTGGGAGCCGATAAACGAAGCGAGTCCAGTCCACACGCAACAAGGAAGAGCCCGTGTTTCGCACCGTCTTCATCCTCATTCTCTTGGCCGGTGCCGCATTTATGGCCGGTTGGTTCACCATTCACCGCGATGACAACCAAACAACGATTCGAATCAACCGCGATGAGATCAAGTCCGACGCGACAAAAGCGATCGCGAAGGGCCGCGAGTTGTTGAACAAGACGAACGAGGCGAACGCACAGCAACTGGACGGACAAGGCGCCGGCAATCAGTTCGCCAACGGCGAATACACCACTGGCCAATACGGCAACGGTCAGTACCAAAACGGCCAATACCAAAACGGCCAGTACCAGAACGGCCAATACGGACAGTATCCCAACGGCCAGTATTCCACCGGACAGTATCCAAACGGACAATATCCCAACGGCCAGTATCAAGGTGGCCAAGTGCCACCGCCGCCTCAATTTCAAAACGGACAGCCTGCAGGCTTTCCGATTCCTCCAGCGAACTATCAGCAGCCACCGGCAAATTACAACAACCAGCAAGCGGGCCGTCCGGCCGCTCCATGGCAAACGCCACCGAGTTCGCAATTCTGACGGAGGACGATTTTGCGTCTCCCGTTTGTCACGCTTCCACAGGCTTTTCGAAGCGCCAAACCGCTTCGCCATTCACAACGGGACAAGTCGGCTTAAGCAAGTGCGAGCCCCGTCTCTTCGGCCGTCGGGACGTCTTGCGGCGTCTCGTTCGACACGTCAGGCTCTTCGTCCTCCGCGACTGAGAATCGTCCGCCGAAACTCCAGTACAGCGAGTAACTGACCGGCACGAGGTAGAGTACGACGACCGTTGCGAACAGTTCGCCGAACGCGATACTCGTCGCCATCGGTATCAGGATCTGAGCTTGGATTGACGTTTCGAGCAGGATCGGGATCAAACCGCCGATAGTGGTGATCGTTGTCAGCAAGACGGGACGAAAACGCCGCGTACCGGACTCCGTAAGCGCTTCGCCGATCGACATACCACCTCGGACCCGCGAGTTGATGAAATCGATCAGCACGATCGAGTCGTTGACCACGATTCCGGTCAGCGCGACGATGCCGTAGAGACTGAACAGTGTCAGTGGCAGGTCCATGATCATGTGACCGGCGACCGCCCCGAGTGCGCCGAACGGGATGATTAGCATGACCAGCAACGGCTGAACCACGGACTTGAACTCGAACGCCAGCAACACGTACATCACCGCCAGAGCGATCGCGAAGCCCTTGGACAGACTTCCGAACGACTCACTTCGCCGTTCCTGTTGTCCTTCCCAGCGGACCTTGATACTGGGATACCTCGGCAACGCTTCGGCGAGAAAGTCTTCCTTGAAATCGGCGACAATCTTTTCCGCGT
>JBCBLJ010000529.1:0-5985 GCA_038520195.1 Planctomycetota bacterium | reverse complement strand
TGGACCCATGGATGGCGGGCGAGAAATGGAAATTGGCGTCCAGGTTTAACGGTCAGTCGAGGAAACTTGCTGTCGTTCACGAGCGGAGGATTCTCTGTTGAAAAGGGATCTCATTAAGGGAACGTAACGCGGCGCCGGAAAAGCAACCAGTGCCGCACACCGGCGTCGTCCGCTCAGCTTCACCAGCAACCGGCCGCTCACTCGGTCACCGCGGATAACGGGTCAACAGATCCCTCGCCGAATCAAAATCTTCCATCCTCGGGATCGGGGGTAGAGCCAACGCATTGCCCTGCCGATATATTTTGACGCCGAGTACCCCTCGTGGTTTCCTACATAAAAGGTTGTTGAAATGCCTCACATCGTCGCCCAACCCTGTTCCGGTTGCAAATACACCGATTGTGTCGTCGTATGCCCCGTCGAGTGTTTCTACGAAGGTGAGCAGATGGTTTATATCCATCCGGAAGAATGCATCGACTGCGAGGCTTGCGTGCCCGAGTGTCCCGTCGAGGCGATCTACCACGAGGACAATCTGCCGGAGGAGTGGAAAGAGTACGTGGAGCTGAACGCGAAGATGTCCGAAGAGTGCGAGGTGATCACCGAAAAGAAAGAGCCGCTGGCCGACGACTGAGCCTTCGGCCGCTCCGTCTCTCGACTTCGATTCGAGCCATCAAAAACAGCCTCGCCGGCGGACCGGCGAGGCTGTTTGCATTTTGCGTTTGGGAGGTCTACCCGAAGACTCGCCACCTAGCCCGCTGCCGGCAAGAAAGTCTTCCAGCAGTCGTAGCGTGGGTCGTTCGCGGAATGAGTCACCAGCGGGTTGAAACGCGGCTTGGCCGGCTGACGGCTGAGCTTCATTCCGGCTTGCTTCGGCGTGCGACCACCCTTGCGACTGTTGCATCGAAGGCAGCAAGCAACAATGTTCTCCCATGTCGTTGGACCACCTTGGCTCCGCGGAACGACATGATCCAAACTCAACTTGTGAGTCGGATAGTCTTTTCCACAGTACTGACAGGTATGCTCATCGCGTGCGAAGAGATTCTTTCGATTGAAGCGCACCGTCTGCATCGGCATCCGATCGAATCGAGTCAGTCGCGCGATCCGCGGGATTTGCATCTCGAAACCGACCGCCTGGATGAAGTCATCGTCAGGCTGCTTCTCCAGCGCACTGAGCTGACTCATTTCACACCAGCTTTCGAAGTCATAGCTGATGAATTGACCACCTTCGTGACTGATCACCTCCGCACACTCGCGATAAAGCAACGTCAACGCACGACGAACATTGACGACACGAATCGCCATGTAGAACCGGTTCAAGATAAGGACGTGACTGTCAAGCAGACTCTGACTCATCGCGGCGGAATCCTTGCTCAGGGAAGCTAGCTCCGGCGAGGAGGCGGGTGCTCGTCAAACGAAAGGACGCAGCAGAAACCAACTCCTCAACCGTGCGGGCTTGCATATTTTAAACGCAACGGTGCCGATCATGGGGGACCAATCAGCATCGAAAGCACCCTCGATTGCGACTTTCGCCAAACCTTCACTTGTCGAAAAGGAAGCAAAACACATGCCACGAAGGCGACTTTCTAGACATTTGCCTGAGACACTTGGTGGACGGCACATGTTCGCTGATTCACTGGCTTCACCCGCCCAAAGCGCATCGCAAGCAATCACACCACGACAGACCGCCCACCGTGCACGCGCGCCGTACTGTCCGGCAAGCAAGTCCGTGTTGACCGGCGCAAGCCGTATTTCGTACCGTGCCTTGCCCGAGCACGATGCCCAAAGCCATGCTCACAAAGCCACGCTACAAAGCCCTGGCTCGAAAGGATTACTAGCGGCTTGGCAATTGCCGACGCGCCATCGCGAGGAAAAAGGATATGCCGCCGCTGCGACGCAGTACCGATCGCCGGAGACGCGTACTGTATCAATCGCACACGGCGCCGGGTTCGGCACAGTCCCCGCGCAATCGCGACGACGCACTTCGCGCCGCCCGCCAGCCCGCCAAAGTCTTCGGGTCTCGCGTGCGACAACCGCTCCGCGGCCGTTGGTTCTCGTTGGTTCCGGTTTCGACCTCCGCTTTCACATTCGTCGTCGCGGCGTTGGTGTTTGTTCCGCTCGCGTTAACGTTTCTCCACTACCTCGCGATCACTTGGCCGACGCTCGCCTACCGAGACGCCATTGTTCGACCGCTGCGGATTGACTTCAGCGATAGCTTTGCGTCCTGGTGGCTCAACGCTGTGCTTCTGTTGTCGACCGGCACATCACTGTTGATCTATCAACTGCGTCGACACCGAAGCGATGATTACCGCGGCCACTATCGCCTTTGGCGAATGACGATGTGCGTGATGTTTATTACCGGCATCAGCGCGACCGTTGGTCTCATCGCTTGGCTGGGCGCCTGGGTGGATGTCTTTGTCGGCGACCGTGCGGCGCTGTCCGGTGAACGATGGTTAAGAATCCTCCTCGATGTCGCTGGCATCATCTTGACCATGAGGTTGGTCGCCGAAGTCTATCGATGCCGACCCGCGCTCGTCGCCTTGCTGATCGGCGCCGCAGTGATCGGTTACTCCGAAGCCGCCGCGTGGAACTTGGTCACGATCGATAACGCGGCCAAGAGTACGGTCGTCATCGCGGCTCCCTTGCTTGGCTTTTCAGCCTTCTTGATCGCCTCGACGAGCTACCTGCGGCTGCTGTATCGACAGGCCAGAAACATGGACGATTCCGCTCCGCTTCGACAGCGTCTCAAGGAATGGGCCTCGCAAACCTTTACACGCGATGACGAACCGATCGCAGAGTTGGAAGAAATCGAGTTCGCGCGTCCCAACGCCGTCGCCGTCATTCGCGAGGACGAGACGGCACCGCGGAGCCGGCGCGAAAGAGCCCGCGCCGCAAAAACGGTGAAGCAATCTTCGGCTTCGAGTGAGTCGTCGGCGTCGAGCGAGTCGCAGGCTCCGAAACAAACGGACCAAACCCCGGCTACTCAGGATGCTCCCAAGTCCAAACGCGGATGGTTTGGTCGACGAAAGCCACAAGCCGATCCAGACGACTCCGCTGACGCCACGGTCGCGACCGACGACGAGACCTCGGCGACCGAAAAGAAGCGAAAGAAGGGTCTCTTCTCCATGCGATTGAGCCCGAAAGCCACAACCGCGGAAGAGCCGTCCAAGGAAGAAGACGTCGCCGAAACCGAACCGAAAGCGAAACGGGGCTTGGGGGGCTTCCTCCGACGCAAACCGGTGTCCGCCGACGACAACGAAAGCCAAACCGCTGAACCGGCGTCGCGAGCGGCCGCCCCACACGCCACTCCGGCTCCGCCATCGTCAACAGGCGATGAACTCGATCCGGACGACATTGACTGGGATTCGATGAGCAAGTCCGAACGGCGACGACTTCGCAAGAAACTTCGTCGCGGTGGTCACGCGGCCTGACATCTCGCCATCGATCTTCGAGCGATCGTGCGTCGTCCGCGAACCCGAGCCTCAAAAAGGCCTTCTAGCCGGGCAGACGGTAATCCCTAGACGCCTTTCTTAGCAGGCTTTAGGCTTCCAGATTGCGTGCCGAAAAATCGCCCTCACTCCGAAATTCTCCGCAATGATCCGCACCCGTTTCGCTCCCAGCCCCACCGGTTATCTGCACATCGGAGGCGTTCGAACCGCTCTTTTCAATTGGCTACTCGCCAAGCAGTCCGGTGGACAGTTCATCCTCCGCATTGATGACACCGATGCGGGGCGAAATGTCGACGAAGCGTTGCAACCAATTCTCGATGGATTTCGCTGGTTAGGCATGGACTGGGACGAAGGCCCCGAAGTCGGCGGCCCGCATGACCCGTACTACCAATCGAAGCGCATGGAGTCTCACAAAGCCGCGATCCAGCAGTTGCTCGACAGCGGACACGCCTACCGAGACTACGCACTTCCCGAAGAGCTCAAGGCTGAGCGAGATGCGGCGGAGAAGCGCGGCGAACGCTACTTCTATGACCGCCGCTGGATGGCCGAAGACGATGCCGCCGCCAAGGCATACGAGAACGAGGGTCGCCAAGCCACGATCCGGCTGAAGATGCCGCGCGAGGGCGAGTGCGTGATCGACGACCTCGTTCGCGGCACCGTCACCGTCGCCTGGGCGACCGAGCAAGATCACGTGATCGCACGCACCGATGGCAGCCCTCTGTATCACCTCGCAAGCGCGATCGACGATCACGAGTTTGGGATCACCCATGTCGTCCGCGCCGAAGAGCACCTGCCGAACACACCACGTCAGATTTTCATCCTCGAGTCGCTCGGTTACGAGCGACCGAAGTTCGCGCATTTGCCGTACGTCGCCGAACCCGGTGGAACCGCCAAGCTCAGCAAACGAAAGCTCGCAAAATACCTCAAGAACAAAGACTTCGCGGACCTCCTCGCGCACGGCCAACGCATCGCCGAGCGCTGCCAAGTCGCCACCAGCGATGACGTGTTCAATCCGGTGATCGTCGACTTCTATCGCGAAGTCGGATTCCATCCCAATGCGCTGCTCAACTACCTGCTGCTACTGGGCTGGTCCCTCGACGGCGAACGCGAAAAGTTTACCGTCGACGAGATGACCGAGTCGTTCACGCTCGACCGCGTCAACAAAGCGCCCGCTTCGTTCGACCCTCAGAAACTGGTCGCGTTTCAGGCAGACCACTTCGCAGCGCTTCCCGCAGCCGACCGTCTTGCCGCGGTCGCCCCTTTCGCGATCGCCGCTGGGTTCGTTGAATCAGCCGAGGACACGACGCTCGCCGCCGTGGTGGCCGCAGCCGGAGACCGCCTGAAAGTCGCTGGCGATGTGATCGATTTCGATTACTTTTTTGCCGATGAGTTTGACTACGACGAAAAGGCCTTCGAAAAACGGATCAAGAAACCCGAAAATGCTTGCGACCTTTTGACCGGTTTCCGCCAGGCCGTCGAGCAGGCAACATCATTTGATGCCGAACACGCCGAATCCGTTCTCAAGGGCTACTGCGAGACAGCCGAAATCAAGATCGGCCAAATCATCCACGCTGTGCGTGTGGCCGTGACCGGGTCGGCCGCCGGCTTTGGAATGTTTGACACGCTCGCCATTCTCGGTAAACAGAAAGTCTGCGAGCGGATCGACCGAACGCTCGCCAAAGCGACTGAGTCATCGCCTCCCCGCTAAACCATGCCATGAAAACTCGCTTCTTCACGCCACTGACGCTCGCCGCCGCCACCCTCTTTCTCTCCGGGTGTAGTCGCGAGCCCGTCGTCTACGAGGTCCAGTTCGAACCAAATCTGGTTCACGCGATGAAGTACCAGATCAAGGAAGAGATTTCGATGGATCAAGCTTCGGCGGATGCCTTCTGGCTGGTCGAGAAGGAGTTTGGAACACCAGACGAACCGAAGCTTCCAGCACTGTTCGAAGAGGAGGAGGATTTCCAGGGACTGATCTCGCTCGAAAAACTTCAGCGCGCCGCCGGACCGGCCGGCGAAGGGACCGGACTGTACCGTACACACTGTGCATCCTGTCACGGCGACACCGGCAACGGACGCGGCGTCAATGCCGTCGTCTCCAATCCCTACCCGCGCGACTATCGACTCGGAATCTTCAAATTCAAATCGACTGACCGCGGTGCCAAACCAACGCGTGAAGACATCGCGCGGACGATTCGACACGGCATCCCCGGCACAACGATGAAGAAGATACCGGAGCTGACCGAAGAGGACATCGACGCGCTGACCGATTACGTCATTTACCTTTCGCTTCGCGGTCAACTCGAACGCACACTGATTGATGAAGGTGTGTTTGAACTGGATCTGGAAGTCGACCGAATCATTCACCGCGATCGCCCGGAGTCTCTCCGCTTCTTTCTGCAGAAGCACCAGTTCCTGGGAGACCTTTTCCTCGGCGGCTTCGCGACCCTTCGCCAAAATCAATTGTCCGAACTCGCGGTGAATGATTCGGTCGACTTCCAGATCCAGTTCAAACACACCTTCATCAATCAGTGTGCGTTCG
>JBCBLJ010001063.1:0-2280 GCA_038520195.1 Planctomycetota bacterium | reverse complement strand
GTCAGTCGGCCCTCATTCATAACTTCCCAGGGAAGCCCCATCAATTCAACCGGAAGCTGCAGCTGGAGGTGCGGGATGGAGTCGGATTCTTCACGCCTCAGATGAAGATCAATTCCCTGAAAAATGTCTTCGCCGAGATCGCGCGCAAAGTCTTCGAGGGAGTCGGCTCCACGTGGCTTCGATCCTTTCGGGGCAACGATTTCCTCCAATCGATCGAGCGCCTGTCGCACGCGGCGACGGTTGACGGAGGAGACTCCCGTATCGACGAAGGCGTCTTGGCGGTTCGTTTCCAGCCTGAGGATGTAGGTGACGAGGTCGTCAAACTGAATCGCGGTTTCGGCGGCCGACGATTGCTCGCTGTCACTCTCGTTTGATGCCTGTTCATTGATTCTTGCACGCGACAGCTCTGAGCGATCCTCGGTGACCGTCAACGTAAATGTCAGCGGATTTTGTAGGGCGCGAAATTGGTTTCCGAAGTGATCCATGACCGAGCTGGGACCTGCCAGCCGCTGCAACAACTCATCGCGACCTGAGCCCGTACAGGTCGAAAGCAACGAGCTGACCAAATGCCAGAGTTGCCCGGGATGGTTGCGAATCAGATTAATCGCGGCAAGCAACGACACCCAATGGACGCGGCGGTGAAAAGAGAAGTCGAGGTACCGAGATTCCGCGATCCGACCGAGGTGCTCCGGACGAAAGATGGAGACTCCGCAGTAGACCGGTGCCCTTTCGGCGAGCCGTCGATCGCAGTCGTTGAGTGGGTACTCTTGCGAGCCGTCGGCATCAGCTCGCTCCGGTTCGGCAAACGCATTCGGATGGCGACTGTAGTAGGCGACGATGCAACCGGTTTTGCTTTGATCGTCTTGTTCGAAGGGGGCGCGTCGAAACCCAATGAGCGAGGAGTCTTCGTCGAGTGGAGGTGGTGCGATGAGTGAGATGACGTCCTTCGTCACTTGCAAGAGATGTCTCGCGGCTGCCGCCGAGCGATCGAGTTGTGCCGGTGTCAGGCGATCAAAGTGATCCTTCAGCCGAACCAGGCTGGCCCGCGTCGCACGGTCACAGTCGAATCGGTCGCCGCGGTTCTCGGTGATGCTTGACGCGTCGCGGGCGGACATTCCCGAAGCCTCGTACGCATCCAGGAAAGGGCAATACGGGACTTCATCTTTGAAGGAAACGAGTTTTAAGAGTCGCCAGAGCCGACTCTCCTCTAACCCACTGACGGCGCCGCCCGCCTTCTCGTCCTTTTCTTTGCGGCCCATCCGTTCCCAGACAAAACTCCAAACGCCGTCACGAACCGTTCGCTTCTCCAGTTCCGCTTTAAAGTGTGTTGAGTCCGTATCGGGCGGGCCGACTCGGCTGAAGGCGTCCGCGCCTTTCTCGGGGTCATAAATCTTGCGGAGCTCGTTGTCGCACCAGGTCTTGAGAACACCGTGGGCATCCTGAATCTGTTCGAGGTGATATTCGACGGTAAGCAACATGTGGCGGAGGTCGTACGCGATCAGCTCGCGTTCGGCGCCCGCACGATACTTTGCGAACCGTTGGTGCGCCCGCCGCATGTCACGAAAGACCATCTCGCGCATGAGCCAGATGGCGTCATCGCCGAGCAACTGAAGTAGGTTTAGCAGGAACGTATCCAAGGAGCGAGCAACCACATCAAGATGCCCAAGCTCGATCGCCGAGACGACGGGACGTTCATCCGTTTGACTGCCCTTGTTTGCCGAGCTCGCGGCTGTGTTCCCGGTCTCCTGTTTACGCCCGATCTCTTCGACGAAGACGGAGCCTACGTCGGATGGACCGACATATTCATTGCCTGCCACCCGCCGCGCCGTGGCACGCACCAGCTCGGCGTAGGGCCAAAACGGATCGAAGGAGTTGTTTTGGCTCGCCACCATCGTGTGCGCGAGTCCCATAAACTGATAAGCGACCTCGACGAATTGCATTGACGACATGTCGAAACCCAAGACATCGATCGGCTCTCCGCCACGATAGTCCGTGACCAAAACCTCGATCCCTTCGGTCACCTCCATGGGGCTCAATGCATCACGCGAGCTATTGTCGTCGCAAATGGAGAACACGCGTCCAAAATCGGTTTCGAGATTTCCAACGATCGACTGCTTGTCTCCGACACCGAGCCCGGTGAAGATCACCGCGATTTTGTCCGTTTCTTCGATGGGTTGTTTTGCCCAGCGAAAGAAGTCAACGAGCGTTTGGGTATCACCGGGCTCGGTGTCGGAGACAAGCAGTCGATCGTTGGAAATCTCGAAACCGATTTTGGACGCG
>JBCBLJ010000489.1:0-6393 GCA_038520195.1 Planctomycetota bacterium | reverse complement strand
CCAAGCGCTCGCGAGACGGCGTACATCCCAAAGAGGGCTTCGGTTGTCGGACGAACCGCAAGTGAGTCGCCGTACAACTTCGCGGCTTCGGAAAGCCTGTCGTCGTACTCCGCAAAGAAACCCTGGGTCGCGAGACGCGTCGCTTCGTCTGCAAGCCCTTGCGCAATGTCATACGCGTTGTGTTTCTGCCCTAGCACGTAGCGCCGCCGCGCAATTTGGTTTAATGACAGATCGCACGCCGCCCCAGACTCTTGCTGTGCGTTCGATATCAAGTCGCGGACCTCGGCGAGACTCTTCGTTCGATCTCGTGGCAATCGTCTCAGCGCCAACCGATTGTGGTTGTCCGTATTGATCGTGGCTCCTTCGCATATCGATCGAAGTTGAGCGTCACTCAGACCGCGGATTGCGTGCAAATCAACCGCGGTTTGGACACCGAGTTCTTGAAGCGTCTGGTCGTCTTCGGAGGCGAGTGTGGGTAGGTAGCAGGGAAGGCTCCACTCGCTTTTAAAACCGACAAACAGCAGACTTGTCTCGTTCGGACGAAACAAATGCACCGACGGAAACACGTCGAGCAGCGTCGCGCCCATGGATCGAAACAAATCCGCATCCAAATGATTCGCGTCCACCCACAACACCAGCACGCCGTCTTCGCTTAGATGATCGAGCGCGAGCTGCGCATATTGCCGCGTGTAGAGATGAGAGGCGCCCGCCGTCCATGGATGCGAAGGTTGCGAAACGATGACATCGTAGTTGCGTGTCGTGAGTGCGAGTCCGCTTCGGCCATCATTTAGGATGACGTTGACGCGTCGGTCGGCCAACGGATCCGTTTGCCTCCATCGCGACGTGTGGCGGTTTGCATCGATGATTCCCTCTTCAAGTTCAAAGATGTCGATCGACGCGAGTGATGTTGAGGCGTTCAATGCAGCCATGCCCGAACCAAAGCCGACGATCAGCATCGACTCCGCGTTGGGACGCAGCAGGGTTGGCAGCGCGCCGAGCCAATTCGATGCACCCTTGGGCCGAGGCAGTGCACCCTTTGGGAGCGTCCGGGCTTCGGGAAGACCACCGGTGTAAATCTCATAGGAGCGGACGTTATCGAACAGCGTGACGGTGGCCGAACGACCGGTCTTTACGAAAGCGAGTTCGCCATTCCGAATGACGCCGTCAAAGGGCGAGACGCTCAGGACTTCGTCGGGTTGCCTCGGGAATGCCACCGCGAGCAAAGCGGCCACGCCGACGAGCGGCACGCAATGCAGCGGACGCAAACCTCCAAATAAGAGAGTCATCGCGGCGACCATCAGACTTGTCGCCATCGCCCCGGTTGCGGTCAGCTGGTAGTTGCTGCTCGGTAGGATCACGTATCCGATCAGCAGCGAACCCAAGACGCCACCGACGGTGCTGCAAGCGTAAACCTTCGCGGCACTCGTGGCTGCATCGCGACTCGATCTGGCGTGAATGCGTACCGCAAATGGAAATGACATTCCGATCGCAATCGCGGGTGGCAACAGCACGATCATCGCGATCACCGGACGCCAGGGATTCATCGCATCCCCTTTTAGCGCGGCTGCGTTCAAAGAGCTTGCGAACGATTCCAATCCGTACCAAGACAGTAGCGCGAGGGCCGCGGTCGCACACTGCACGTAGACGAAGCCGACTCGGGCCACGGAAGCCCGTTTCGCAAATCGAGCCGCGATCGCACCGCCAATCGTCAACCCAGAAAGAAACGCCGCGAGCATGGTTGCGAAGGCGAAGACCGAGCCGCCGAGGAAGTGCCCGAGCATCCGCGTGAACAGCACTTCGTAAGCGAACGAAACCCCGCCACTGACTCCGATCATCGCCAAGATCCAACCGCGCGGCGAAGTCTCCGCGGGGGGCGCGGCCCGTTCAGCCAGTTCCGCTGTTGTACTCGCCGTGCCGGTCGGCAACAGTCGCCAGACCACAAGGAAGATCAATACGTTGATCCCGGCTCCGACGTACACGGTTTGCCGTAAACCGATCGAGGGCAATAGCACGAAGGCGGCGACCAGCGTTCCTACAACCGCGCCGAGTGTATTGAGCGCATACAACAGCCCGATCCGTGGCCCCAATTGATCGTCATCAGCGACGACGTGCTTGGCCAGCATTGGCAGCGTCGCGCCCATCATCGTCGTCGGCAGGATCGTTGCCGCGATCGCGCCTAGTAAGGCGAAGACGATCTGGCTGAACTCGGCGGCTTCGGGCGGATGGTCCGCTGAAGAAAAGAGCGCGACTTGCACACCGCGAACGCCACTCAAGATGTAGGGCACCGCGATTGCGGTGATGGCGATGCCCAATTCCAGCAAACCATAGACCCAGAGTGGACGTCGCAGTCGATGCTCGAACTTGGCGGCAACGATCGCGCCGAGCGCTAGTCCACCCATGTAGCTACCGAGTACGATCGCCAAAGCTTGTTCGGAAGTGCCGAACGAAATTGCGAACTCACGCAGCCAAACGGTCTCGTAAAGCAATGCGGCAAAGCCCGACAAGACGAAGCAAATCGCTACCGGCAAGATCGTCAATCGTTTTTCAGGGTCCGCCATTAAGATGCCGCGTCTCGTGCCCGATCGCTAAGGATCGTCAAACGTGATCTTGTCGATTTTGGTCCCCGGCGGCAGATCATGGACCTGGGAAAAGATCTGACCAGCCATCGAAAAGTGGACGAGAATGTCGGTCGGTTTGACATTCTCAGGTCTCAATTCTCCACCCAAACCCAGAGGGACATCACAGCTGTAGCATTCGCCTGGCTGGAGCACGGCGCCAGCTTCGATCAGGTCTCCGATCAGCTGGGGGACAAACCATTCATTCGCGTTCTCCGGTTGCTGCATCCGTTCCTTGAACTGTGCAGCCGAGTCCGCGACGCGAGTGAGTTGCCCGGTGCCGGTATCGAGCCAATGCACCAAGCCATCCGCGTCCACCAAAAAGAGATCGCCGAGGGCCGAAACCACAACCGGTGACATCGAGTTCGGAACGAGCCAACGCCACTCCGCGAGCAATGCGTCAAAGTCGAGGCCATCAGGGTTGATGGTTAATTCGTTCCATGTGATCTTCATGTTCCATCCGAAAAGCGTCGCTGGATTGTAAACCATCCTCGAAATGCCCGTCGCGCATCGCATGGAGGCAAGACCCGAGGACGGAATCGATTTCAGAAACACAGCGGCTCGTCATTCCCCGCGCGACTGCCCAGGGCTCCCCACACGCTGTACGGACTCGGTATTGGGATACCGTCGGGCGTGTTCACTCGAAGCGGTGAAGGATCAAGCGTGTCGGGACCGCCGAAGTCCACCGTTTCGGAGACGAACTGCACGGACCCGTCAGCCAATACCACGTTGCAACCACCTGGATGGTAGCTGCCCGCCGAGAAGACTCCCGAATAGGGTTCCGTCTCGCCGATCGCGCAACTGGGCGCGTTCGGCGGCAAGACGGTGTGCACCATCGCGTAGCCACCGGAACCATCCGCGAACGCGCCACCACGTCCGAGTCCACTGAGCTCTTGTTTCGAATCGTAGAACAACAAGCGACCTGGGTCGCGAGCAAGAAAACATTTCGCGGGATCCTCAGCGAGCGACCTCGGATGCCCGATCGAAAACTGCCCTTGGAGTCGTTTGCCGCTCGCCGTCGAGATTTCGGCGAAACAAAGCGTGTGCGACAAGCCATCGGACACGTCGTTGAAACGGGTGATTTGGTACGGGGCGAAGAGGCCGCGGACGTCTTCAAGGGTTTTACACGCGTACAAGTCAGAGACACGATCGCCAACGGAGAACGCGTAGTTGGTTTTCGCGAGCGTCCTCAGAGCTTCTCGGGAATAACGATCCGACCAGGAGGGATCCGAAGGGCATTGAAGGCTCGGCATCTGTGTCCGCCAGGGAGCATACTCCTTGTCTTGCGGCGGCAGGCCCATTGGCGGATAAGCGGTCCCAGCGGATGAGAATGGACTCGCGATCGATTCCCAAAGTGCCTGCTCCTCCAGGAACGGCGTCAGCCATACCAATCCACTCAAGCGAAAGTCATTGTTGACGTTGCCGCTCATCGCGGCAGGAAGGTGTTGGTACGCCGAATGGTAATTGTGAATCGCGAGTGCGAGTTGCTTCAAGCGTCCACGGCAGCTCATGCGACGCGCGTCTTCGCGTGCCTTCAAGATCGGAGGGAGTAACAGCCCAAGCACCAGCGCGATCGCCGTGACAATGACGAGCAACTGTAGGATCGAATAGCGTCCCATGGAAGCCTGACATCGAGGGAGTTTGGACGCGACAAAGCCCCGACGCAGCAGTCGGCGACATCGGCCGCTCTTCCTCAGTCTAGCAGTGCTCCACTTGCAGCGTTGATTCGCTGCCTTGATTCGCTGCCTTGATTCGCTGCGGGCGGCATCGATTCGATCGACGCCGGCGGACGCGTTTATTCGTCGTCGCCCGTCGGTTCTTCCGGCTCCACGGCGGGTTCGCTCGCCGGGGGCTCACCGGCATCAGCAACGACTTCCGCGACTGCGCCGGCCTCGCCTTCCGCCTCTTCTTCAGGCGGCACGCGGACCGCGGCGATCAGCGAATCTTCATCCTCGACGTTCATGATGCGAACGCCTTGAGTATTGCGGCCGATGATGCCGATGTCCTTGGCGGCGATTCGCTGGAGTTTGCCTTTGGCGGTCATCACGAAGATCTCGTCGGCGTCGTCGACGCGAGCGATCGCGATCACCTTGCCATTGCGGTCGCTGGTTTTGATGTCGCGCAAACCTTTTCCGCCTCGATTCTGCGTGCGGTAGCGAGCCGAAGATGAAGACTCTTCTTCCTCCGCGGTGTCTTCCCCGTTTCCAGCGTTGGGGCCGAAGGGCGTGCGTTTGCCATAGCCTTTTTCGCAGACGGTCAAGAGTGTCGCCTCGGGTTCGGCAACAACCATGCCGACGACGGTGTCGTCGCCGACCAGCGAGATGCCTTTAACGCCCGACGTGTTGCGTCCCATCGGCCGCGCGTCGGACTCGCGGAATCGGATCGCCATCCCGCCGGAGGTGACGAGGATGACTTCGTCGCCCGGTCCGATCACCGAGGCCGAAACCAGTTCGTCGCCGTCGCGAAGTTTGATCGCGATGATGCCGCCTTTCTTAGGCCGACTGTACTGCTCCAGCGCCGTCTTCTTGACCAATCCGCTACGTGTCGCCATCACGACGTAGTAGCCTTCCTGGTTAAAGTCGCGGACAGCCAAGCAGGAGGCGATCTTTTCCCCTTCCTCGAGCGCCAACAAGTTGACGATCGCTCGACCTTTGGCGTCACGAGGCAGCTGCGGCAGGTCGTAGACCTTTTGCCAGCGGACTTTGCCCGTCGTCGTCAGGAACAGCAAGTAGGCGTGCGTGCTGGCGACGAACAGGTGCTCGATCGGGTCTTCGCCGTCGGTCTTGGCACCCTTGAGTCCTTTGCCGCCGCGCCGCTGCGTGTTGTAGACGCTTGATGGCGTGCGTTTGATGTAGCCTTCGTGGCTGATCGAGACGACCATCGTTTCCTCGGTGATCAAATCCTCGAGGTCGATGTTGCCGATTTCTTCGTCGCTGATTTCGGTGCGGCGTGCGTCACCGAAGCGTCGCTTAATCTCTTCGAGATCTTCCTTGATGATGCCGTAGACGCGTTCCTGGCTGCCGAGGATGTCCAGATAGTCCGCAATCTCCTCGAGAAGTTGCTTGTGCTCGTCGGAGAGTTTTTCCTGTTCGAGGTTGACCAATTGACCGAGACGCATCTTCAAGATTTCGTCGGTTTGAACACTGGTCAGCGCGTAGGTGTCGGCGACGCCGCGTTCGGCCTGAAACTGTTCGAATCCTTGATCGCCGAGCGCACGCTGCATGAGAGCTGCGGGACACTCGATGCTCATCAACCGCTGCTTGGCTTCCGGCTGCGTGCGGCTGGTGCGAATCGTTTGAATGATCTCGTCGATGTTGGCCAGAGCAAGCAGCAGGCCTTCGACGGTGTGTTTGCGTCGGCGCGCTTTGGCGAGCAGGAACTGCGTTCGCCGACGGATGACGGTGACGCGGTGACGAAGAAACTCGGTAAGCATCTCCTTGAGCGTTAACTCGCGGGGCTTGCCATCGACGAGTGCCAGGAAGATCAGCGAGAACGTGTCTTGCAGCGGCGAGAACTGGTACAGCTGGTTGAGGATGACCTCAGGGTCTTCGTTACGCTTGAGGTCGATCACCAACCGGACCGGTTCGTTCAGGTCACTCTCGTCCTGAATGCCCGAGATGCCTTTGATCCGATCCGAGTTGACGAGTGCCGCGATCTTCTCCACCACGCGGTCACGGTACTGCTGATAGGGGATCTCCGAAACGATGATCCGAGACCGGTTGCCTTTGAGTTCCTCAATTTGGCAACGGGCGCGGACCACGATGGTGCTGCGGCCGGT